>JBEIDZ010000205.1:0-5705 GCA_040383215.1 Paracoccaceae bacterium
CACGTCGAACAGGCGCAGCGCGAAGAGGAGCGCGCCGAGGGTCGCGAGGCTGACCCCGAAGCTGTCGGCATAGAACTTAGGCGCCGAGATATAGATCGGCAGACCGGCGGCCGCGAGCACGGCGCCGAAGACGGACCAGGCGGCATAACGCTCTGACCTGAGGGCGGCGGTGATGGCGGTCACCGGCTGACCTCGTGGCCGGGGGCTTCGGGGCGGGAACGGAAGGGCGCGCCCTTCCACCAGAGCACCAGCGCCTGCCAGTGGATGAGTGCGAGCACGCGGCGCGAGCCCAGGGGGCGGCGGATCGCGGCGGCCAGGAGACCGGCGGTGGTGAGCGGCTTTCGGTCGCCCGCGAGGGTCGCGACAAGGCCGCCATTGCCGTTGGTGTAGTCGATGCGGATGGCGATGCGGTCGGGCGTGATGCCGAAGCGGAAGGTGTAGCCGCCGGCAACCGGCTGGAAGGGCGAGACATGCATGATCTTTTGCGCCGTCAGGTCGCGGTCGGGCGTGATCGGGGCAAGATCGTCGTGATGGCAGAGGTAGGAATGACGGTCGCCATAGGTATTCGTGACCTCGGCGATGACGAGGCGGAGCGTTCCGTCCGCGTCATGGCAGAGCCAGAAGGCGACCGGATTGAAGACATGGCCAAGCACGCGGGGCTGGGCCAGAAGCTCGATCCGGCCGGAGAGCGCGATGCCGTGGGCGGCCATCACCTCGCGCACCCAGGCGGCGCCGCGGCCCTGGCCGGGCGGTCCGCCGTGGTCGGCGTCGTGGAGCGCGACGAGGTTGCGCGCGTTGCGGGAGAAAAGCGCGGGGCAGGTCGGGTCTGCCTCGGCATCGCAGAGGACATAGTCGACGGAATAGCGGAAGGCGTTCTTCGTCTCGCCCCGGCGCCCGTGCCAGGTCTGGCCCGCGATGTGCTGCACGGTGGTCATTCGGCGGCGATCCGGAGGTCGATGCGGGCGCGCATCGACTCGACCACGGTCATGGCGCTGGCGATGCCGTCTTCGTGGAAGCCGTTGCGCATCCAGGCGCCGCAGAACCAGGTGCGGTTCTCGCCATTCAGGAGCGACAGCTCCTCCTGCGCGGCAAAGGCGGCGCGGTCGAAGACGGGGTGGCGCATCGTGACCTCGTCCCAGATCAGGTCCTGCCGGATCGGGCGGGTGGCGTTGAGCGTCACGAAAAGGTCGATGTCGGTGAGCCAGGGCTGGAGCGAGTTCATCCAGTAGGAGAGGTCGATGCAGTCGGTCGATTTCCGCGCGCCTTCGGCATAGGTCCAGGATGACCAGACCTTGCGCCGGCGCGGCATCAGCGCGGGGTCGGAATGCAGCACGACATGGTTGGGCTGGTAGCGGATCGCGCCGAGCAGGCGGGTTTCGTCGGGCGTGGGGTCGGCGAGCATGGCGAGCGTGTCGTCGGAATGGGTGGCGAAGACGACCTCGTCATGCAGGTCCCAGTCGGCGCCGTGGGCGCGCACCTCGACCCCGCGGGGGGTACGGCGGACACCGGCGATGGGGGCGTTGAGGCGGATCGTGACGCCCGCGCGGCGCATCGCGGCCTGCAGCCGGGAGACATAGGCGACCGACCCGCCCTGCACGGTGTACCAGGAATGCTGGCCGCTGTAGTTCAGCAGGCCGTGGTTGCGGAAGAAGCGCACCATGGCGGCGGCGGGAAAGTCCATGATCTTTCCGGTGGGAGTGGACCAGATCGCGCCCGAGAAGGGCAGGAGGTAGTGGTCGCGGAAGCCGTCGGAGAGGCCGAGCCTTTCGATCAGCCCGCCGATGGTGAGGTCGGGATCGGCGGCCGAGGCGTCGAGCGCGCGGGCGTTGAAGCGCAGGATGTCGCGCAGCATCCGCAGGAAGCGGGGGCTGGCGATGTTGCGGCGCTGGGCGAAGATGGTGCCAAGATCGGCCAGCCCGTATTCGAGAGCGCCGTCGCGGAAGGAGGCCCCCCAGCTCATGGTCGAGGGCGTCACGGGCACGTCAAGCTCGGCAAAGAGCGCGGTCAGGTGGGGGTAGGTGGCATAGTTGAAGACGATGAAGCCCGTGTCCACCGCCTGGTCGCCCCGGGGGCCGGCATGGCGGGTGCGGGCATGGCCGCCGATGCGGCCTTCGGATTCGTAGAGGGTGACCTCGTGGTCGGCGGCGAGCCGGTAGGCGGCCGACATTCCCGAAATGCCCGCCCCGATGACGGCGATCCGCTTGCCAGACTGCATTCCCTGCCCCGTTTCTGCCTGTTGCGTTGTGAAGGGTTACGCATGAACGGGGCGAACGGATGATTCACGCGACTGAAACCGGAATGCGCCGAGCCTGAGTGATCCGGATCGCGGCGTGAATCGTTAAAGGGTCATGTTCACGATGGTCGATGCCTTTCCGAATGCTGATGCGCAGGCGCGCACGGGACGCTATCCTGAAAGGGAGAGCTTCGGTGCGACACGGACAGGAAGGGCCCGCGTGGCTGTGGCAGAGACATTACATCGGCAGGACTGGATCGCAGAGCTTGAAGCGATCCGGGACCGGCAGGACCAGAAGGCCTTTGCCGCGCTGTTCACGCATTTCGCACCCCGCGTGAAGGCGTTCCTGATCAGGTCGGGCACGGCGCCCGATGTGGCCGAGGAATGCGCGCAGGATGTGATGGCGACGCTTTGGCGCAAGGCGCACATGTTCGACGGGACGAAGGCGAGCGTGGCGACCTGGGTCTTTACGATCGCGCGGAACCGGCGGATCGACATGGTGCGCAAGAGCCGGCGGCCGGAACCCGAGGACCTGCCCTGGGGACCGGATGCGGAACCGGGCGCTGCCGAGGTGATGGCGCTGCAGGAGGAGACGGTGCTTCTGGGGAAGGCGCTTGCCACGCTGCCCGAGAAGCAGAGGAAGCTGATCGAACGCGCCTATTTCGGCGAGTTGAGCCACAGCGAGATCGCGGCCGAGACCGGCTTGCCGCTGGGCACGATCAAATCGAGGATCAGGCTGGCGCTGGAACGGCTGCGCCATGCGATGTCGTGAAAGAAGAAAAGAGATGCCCGAGATCAAGCACCACCTGACCGATGCGCTGCTGATGGCCTATGCCGCCGGGAGCCTGCCGGAAGCCTTTGACCTTGTCGTGGCCACGCATGTGTCGATGTGTGACGACTGCCGGGCAAGGATGCTGGCCTTCGACGCCGTCGGCGGCGCCGTGATCGAAGGAACGGGCGGTGTGGCAATGGGGGCGGACAGCCTGGCCGCGACGCTGGCGATGATCGCGGACAAGGCGCCCGAGCCGCGGGCGCGGCCGTCCGCCGCGCGGGCCGGGCGGGTCTTTCCGGCGCCGCTGGCCGATTATGCCGGCGGCGATCTGGACGCGGTGAAGTGGCGGCGCGTCGGCGGCGGGGTGGCGGACGCGATCCTGCGCACCAGGGGCGATGCGACCGTGCGGCTGCTGCGCATTCCGGGCGGTGTGGCCGTGCCGGACCACGGGCATCGGGGGATGGAACTGACGCTCGTGCTCAAGGGGGCCTTCTGCGACGGGAGCGAGCAGTTCCGTGCGGGCGATGTCGAGGTGGCCGGTGACGAGACGGTGCACAAACCCGTGGCCATGCCGGGCGAGGATTGCATTTGCCTGGCCGCGACCGATGCGCCCTTGCGGTTCAATGCGCTGATCCCGCGGATCGCGCAGTCCTTTCTGCGAATCTGAAGCCTATTGTTGGGGCGCGGGCCGGGCGGCGGCCTGCCTGTTGCCGGCCAGGGTGGCCGCTTGGGCCGTGGCTGCCACACCGTTGATATAGGCATTCCAGGCCAGTGGCGCGTCGCCCTGGGCGGTGCGCAGCGTGCCGCCGCCGCCCGGCTGGAGAAAGAAGGTGCGGCCGCCCGGGATGGCCACGATGTAGTGGCGCTGGCCGCGCTGCACGCTGGCCATAGGTCCTTGCGGGGAATTGAGGCAGACGGCCGTGGCCGACTGGCAGGGATAGAGGCGATAGGTCCGCAATTCGCCCCGTTCCGTCGCCACGATGGCGATGACACCGCGGGTAAAGGGGATTTCGAAGAACGCCTCTTCGGTTGCGAAGGTGGTGGTGGTGGAAACACGGTCCCAGGTCAGCCCTTCGAGCGTGGCGCGCGTGGTTGCCGTTTCGCATCCCGCGAGCGCCACGGTCGCGAGCAAGAGGGCAGTGGCGGGTCTGGGCATGGCGCAAGCTCCTGTCTGGCGGTTGCAGGCTAGCCGCGCGGGGGCGGGCTGGCAACCGGGCTGGCGGCTAGCGGCGGCCGAAGAGGCGTTCGATATCGGCCAGCGACAGGCTGACCCAGGTCGGGCGGCCGTGGTTGCACTGGGCCGAGGCGGGTGTGGCCTCCATCTCGCGCAGGAGGGCGTTCATCTCTTCGGCGCGGATCTGGCGGCCGGCGCGGACCGAGCCATGGCAGGCCATGCGCGACAGCACCGCGTCAAGCCGGGCGCCGAGCGCGAGGCTCGCGCCCTGGTCGGTCAGTTCGTCGAGGATGTCGCGCAGCAGTGCCGCGCCATCGACCGGGCCGAGGGGCGCGGGGGTTTCGCGGATCGCGATCGCGCCGGGGCCGAAGGGTTCGATCCCGAGCCCGAGGCGGGCGAGGTCGGGGGCGATGTCGAGCAGGCGGCACGCCGCGTCGGGGGGAAGTTCGACGATGTCGGGAACGAGCAGCGCCTGGGCGGGGATGCCGGAGGCGCGGGCTGCGGCCTTGAGCCTTTCGTAGACGAGCCGTTCATGGGCGGCGTGCTGATCGACGATGACAAGCCCGGTCGCCGTCTGGGCTATGATGTAGAGGCTGTGGACCTGGGCGCGGGCGGCGCCGAGGGGGAGCGTCTCGGTCCCGGCGGGGCTGTCGGGCGCATCGGTGCGGGCAAAGGGGGCGGCGAGGTCGGCAAAGCCCGGGGCCTGGGCGGCATAGGCGCTGCGGATCGTCTGGGGCGAGGGGCGGTCGGCCTGATAGGCGCGCGGCGGGAAGGGGTCGGGGCGCATCGCGCCAAGCGCGGCCGCGCCGAGCGTGGCAGAGGTGCGCTGGCCCTGCGCGGCGAGCGCGTGGCGGATGCCGGTCACGATGAGGCCGCGCACGGTGCCGCCGTCGCGGAAGCGGACCTCGGATTTTGCGGGGTGGACGTTGACATCGACAAGCGTGGGGTCGCAGTCGATGAAGAGCGCGGCGGCGGGGTGGCGGTCGCGGGCGAGAAGATCGGCATAGGCGCCCTTGATCGCACCGATGAGAAGCCTGTCGCGCACGGGGCGACCGTTGACGAACAGGTGCTGGGCCACGGCCGCGCCGCGGGAATAGGTGGGCAGTCCGGCAAGCCCGGTGAGGTGGTGGCCGTCGCGTTCGGCGTCGAGTGTCACGGCGTTTTCCGTAAATTCCCGGCCCATGACGGTGGCAAGGCGGTGGCGCAGCGCGTCGAACAGTTCGCCCTGTTCGGCATCGGCGCGGAAAAGAGTGCGGTCATCGCCATCGGTGGCATCGCGCAGGACGAAGGTGACGAAGGGTTCGGCCATGGCGAGGCGACGGACGACATCGGCCACGGCCTGGGTTTCGCTGCGGTCGGCGCGCAGGAACTTGAGCCGCGCGGGCGTGGCAAAGAAGAGGTCGCGCAGTTCCACGACCGTTCCGCGCGACAGCGCGGCGGGGCGGACGGGGTCGAGGCGGCCGCCCTCGCACCGGATCGTCGCGGCGGGCTCGGGCGCGGCGCGGCTGGTGATGACGAGCCGGCCG
>JBEIDZ010000206.1:0-5665 GCA_040383215.1 Paracoccaceae bacterium
CGCCATCTGCGCGTGATAGACCGGCTGGAGCAGGAGGTCGCCGAGTTCGGCCCGAAGGTCGGCCATGTCGCCGCGGGCGATGGCATCGGCAACCTCATGGGCTTCCTCGATCGTATAGGGCGCGATCGAGGCGAAATCCTGCGCGATGTCCCAGGGGCATCCCGTTTCGGGGTCGCGCAGGCGGGCCATGATGGCGGCCAGGCGCTGCATCTGGCGCCCCGTCTCGGGCGTGCGGTCGTGGATGAGCGGATCGGAATCGGGCATTGCGGGCGGTCCTCGGGCGGGCTAGGCCAAGCCTATCGCACCCTTCGCCGGAGGCCGTCCATGCCCGTGATCAACCGCATCGCCGATTTCGCGGAGGAGATGACGGCCTGGCGGCGGCATCTGCACATGCATCCCGAACTGGCCTTCGACTGCCACGACACGGCGGCCTTCGTCGCCGCCAGGTTGCGCGACTTCGGCGTGGACGAGGTGCACGAGGGCATCGCGACCTCGGGGATCGTCGCGCTGATCCGGGGGCAGGGGCCGTCCGCAGGCCCGGTGATCGGCTTGCGCGCCGACATGGACGCGCTCCCGATCCACGAGGAGACGGGGCTGGCCCATGCGTCGGTCCGGCCCGGCCGGATGCATGCCTGCGGCCATGACGGGCATACCGCCATGCTGCTTGGCGCGGCAAAGTATCTGGCCGAGACGCGCGCCTTTGCCGGCACCGTCGCGCTGATCTTCCAGCCGGCCGAGGAACGCGGCGGCGGCGCCGAGGCGATGGTCCGCGAAGGCGTGCTCGACCGCTTCGGCATCGGCGAGGTCTATGCGCTGCACAATGCGCCCGGCACGCCAGTGGGCGACTTCTACACCACGCCGGGGCCGATCATGGCGGCGGTGGACGAATTCACGATCCATGTGAAGGGCCTGGGCGGCCACGGCGCGATGCCGCACGAGACGCGCGACCCCGTGATCGCCGCCTGCGGGATCGTGCAGGCGATCCAGACCATTGTCAGCCGCAATCACCATGCGCTCAAGGACCTTGTCGTGTCGGTCACCCAAATCCATACCGGCAGTGCCGACAACATCATCCCCGAGACGGCCTGGATCAACGGGACGGTCCGCACCTTTGCCCGCGACGTGCAGGAGATGGTGATGGCACGGATGGCCGCCATCGTCGAAGGCCAGGCGCTGGCCTATGGGGTCGAGGCGCGGCTCGACTACGAGGTCGGCTATCCCGCGACGATCAACGATCCGGACCGCACGGCATTTGCCGTGCGGGTGGCTGCCGAGGTCGGCGGCCGGGTCGAACCTGCGGCCGGCCGCGAAATGGGGGCCGAGGATTTCGCCTATTTCCTGGAACGGCGGCCGGGTGCCTATCTCTTCATCGGAAACGGTGACACCGCAGGGCTTCACCATCCCGCCTTTGATTTCGATGACGCGGCTGCGCCTGTCGGAGCGAGCTTTCTGGCGCGTCTGGTCGAACGTTCGCAACCGCTGCGCTGACCTGCGCCCCCCGGGGCCGCGCCTTCAGCCGCGTTGCGTTGGAAGCCAGCGCGCCTCGTTGCGTTCGATCGCGGCGATGCGTTCGGCCGCGCGGGGATGGCTCAGCAACCATGCGGGAGGGCCCGCGCCGCGCGGGCCGGCCAGACCGTCAAGCTTGGTGAAGAGCGACTTCTGCGGTCCGGTGCCGATCCCGGCCTTGATGAGCAGGCCCGAGGCATAGGCATCGGCGGCATATTCGTCGTCGCGCGACATCCGCGCGGCGACAAGCGCGGTCAGCAGGTTGGCGATCAGCACGCCAAGACCTGGCAGAAAGCGCGACAGCATGATCGCCGCCGCGGTCCGCAGCGCGTTCTGGCCCGAAAAGTCGATCATCCGCCGCCGGCTGTGGCCCAGCGCGACATGGCCCAGTTCATGGGCGATGACCGAAGCCAGCTCCTCGGCCGTGACGTCGCCCGCGCGGTAGCGGTCGAGGAAACCGCGGGTGATGAAGATGCGCCCGTCCGGCGCGGCCAGACCGTTGATCTGCGGAATGTCGTACAGATGGACGCGGATGCGCTGCAGGCCAAGCGCCTCGGCCATCCGGTCGGTCAGCCGCCGCAGGACCGGGTCGGCAAGTTCGGCCGACCGCGCGTCAAGCTCGCGCGTCGTCCGCCAGACCGAGAGGCGGTACATGACGAGGCCGTAAACCACGGCAAGCAGGACAGGCGTCAGCTTCAACATTGGCGTGATATGGGGTGGCGTGCCGGATGGCACAAGCGGATGGCGCGTGTCAGGCCGCGGCGCGCGTCAGCACGATGGCCACAAAAAGGCCCGCCAGTCCCAGGATAAGGCCATGGACGATACCCCATTGCACCATGTCGGCGGCCTTGCCGCCGCGGGCACGGGCGCGCACCGCCCCCGTGATCGCCCCGAGGATGAGACCGGCAACAGGAAAGATCATCGTCCTACCCTTTGCTCCGCGGGGTCAGCATGGCCACATCCCGCAGCCGTTCCAGCACCCGGACATCGCCGCCAAAGCCGTAGCGCGCCCAGGCAAGGCTGTCCAGCCGGGTGGCCCCGGCCTCGGATGTCCGGCCGAGGAGGTCAAGCGCTTCGGCCCGGAACATCAGCAAAGTCGACAGCAGGGCGGCATTCTGCGCATCTGTCGCCACCGGGATCGCCGGGTCCACAAGGGCCAGAACCTTTTCGGGATTGCCGCCGGTCAGCGCGAATGCCGCCTGCTGAACGGCGACATGGGCAAGATGGATGCGCATGCCGGGGCTCGCGGCAAAGCTGCGCGCCGCCTCGTTGAACGCGGCCAGCGCAAGCCCCGGATCGGCGCCGATGTTCAGCCGTCCATAGACATAGGCCGAAAACCCCAGACGCGCGCCATCCCAGCCCGAATCCCGCGCAAGGTCGAGCGCGCCCTGCGCCGCCTCCCGCCGCCGCCCCAGCGGGGCACTCCCGGTGACCGCGGTCTCGACGGCATCGACCCAGGCGCGGGGCGTGTCGGCCGATGGCCTTGGCCGGCCCCTTTTCCCGGCGGGATTGATCTCGGCAAGGATCGCAGGCAGCCGTGCCGCCACTTCGGACCGGGTCATGCCGCTTTCAAGCCATGGGCTGTAATGCGCCCGCAGGATCAGCATGTCGAAATCGGTCAGCACGGCATGCATGTTGTCGTCGTTGAAGACCGAATCCGGCAGGCGGTAAAGATCGTTCAGCGGACCCAAAGCCTGCGCCAGTTCTTCGTGCAGGCAGTCCCGGATATCCTGCGGCGCGGCGTCCGCGGGCACAAAGACCGCCGCCCTGTCCCGCGACGTCAGTGTCGCCCAGTCGAGTTCGGGCGACCGCCGCAGGCGGCGGAATTCGGACCAGCCCGATACGCGTGGCACCACGAAACAGGCGGCACGGGGCACGGCCCGGACGATCTCGGACTGGGCAACGGCCTCGATCGTGATCGAAGCCTCGGGGGCACCCGTCAGGAAAATGTCGATCCCCGCCTCTGTGTTCAGCCTGGCAATCAGGGCGCGCAGGTCACCCACAAGGGTCGGCGGAACATCGCCCGTGACCCGCACCGAAACCGGACCCTCGAACCGGGTGAAGAAGGGCAGGGTGCGGCCGCTTTCCAGCGCAAAGGCGAGGTCCAGGAAATCGGCCGCGATTTCCGCGTTCGGGCGCAACGGCAGGTGGGCCGGCGCGGCAGCAAAGGCGCGCATCGGCGGCAGGGCAAGGTTGACGGGTGCGCGGCTGACCGTATCGCCGCCCGGGGCAGGCGCACAGGCCGTCATGACTGCGATGGCAAGGACGGCAAACGCTCTCATGACGCTGTCGTCCCCGACCCGAGTTCGTATTCGACGAAGCCCGTGGCCCGCCCGACCTTGTCATAAAGCGCCCGCGCCGCGGCATTGCCGGCATGTGTCAGCCAGTAGACCTGCGCCGCACCCTGCGCGCACGCTGCCTGACCGACAGCTGCAATCAGCGCACGGCCGATTCCCTGCCCGCGGGCAGAGGCAGAAGTCCAGAGGTCCTGAAGATAGCAGGTATCCCCGGCCTGCCAGCCATGCGGATGAAACACGTAATGCGCCAGGCCGAGTGCTTCCGTGCCGCGAAAAGCCATCAGGCCTCGAAAGCCGCGCGGGTCATCCGACAGGAGCCTGGCAAACTGCAGGTCGAACTGCGCCGCAGGCAGGCGCGTGTCGTAGAACAGAAGATAATCCTCCCAGAGTCGCGCCCAGGCCTCGCGGTCCGGAGCGGCGGGAGCACGAATCAGAAAAGGCGCGGTGGTCGCGGTCACGTGGGTCTGTTCTGCTCTGTTCTGCCCTGAACGGCTTTGCGCCGCCGTTCTCATGCTGGTTTGGGCGCCATCGTCACAGAAACAACAACCGCGGGCGAGCGTCCGGGCACATCCGGATTGATTTTCCCGGGGGCAGCGTGGCGCCGCAGTCATAGCCTTCGGGCACCGTGCCTTGCAGGTTCGGACCGGTCCGCCTTCGCCCCGGTGCCGGTCTCCGGCTCGGAATTGGGGGTGACAGGCCCGGGGCACCGGAGTAAAGACGCCGCAGCCAACACGGGGATCGCGGATGACTGGTCGCCTCAAGATGCCAGCTTCCGGACCGACAGAGGGAGAGAAGATGAAGGCAGAGGTATTCCTTCCCGAAGACTACCGCCCGGCCGAGGACGAACCCTTCATGAACGAGCGCCAGCTCGAATATTTCCGGCGCAAGCTCCTGAACTGGAAAGCGGAAATCCTGGCTGACAGCCGTGATACCGTGGCCGGCATGAAGGACACGACCCGCAACATTCCCGACATCGCCGACCGCGCGAGCGAGGAGACCGACCGCTCGATCGAGCTGCGCACCCGCGACCGGCAGCGCAAGCTCGTTTCCAAGATCGACGCCGCGCTGCGCCGGATCGATGAGGGCGAATACGGCTATTGCGAGATCACCGGCGAGCCGATCAGCCTCAAGCGGCTGGATGCCCGCCCCATCGCCACGATGAGCCTCGAGGCGCAGGAGCGCCACGAGCGGCGCGAGAAGGTGCATCGCGACGACTGAGCCCGCGGCTTCCGGCCTGCTGGCCGGGCGGACCGTCGCCATCGCGGGCGGCGGGATAGGCGGGCTCTGCGCCGCGCTGGCTTTTGCCCGGCGTGGCGCGCAGGTGACGGTGTTCGAACAGGCCCCTGCACTGCGCGAATATGGTGCGGGGGTCCAGATCACGCCGAATGGCGGGGCAGTCCTCGCGGCGCTCGGCTTGGGCGAGGCGGTCACCGTGGCGAGCCTCGCGGCCGCGGCGCTTGAACCGATGGACGGCGTTTCGGGCCTGCGGATCGCGCGCTTCGCGCTCGATACCCTGCAGGGGGCGCCCTACCGGTTTCTGCACAGGGCAGACCTGCTTGCCACGATTGCCGACGCGGCCCGCGCGGCCGGTGTGCAGATCCGCACAGGCACCCGCGTGCTGACCGAAGGCGGGCGGATCGCCACCGAGCCCGGCGCCGAGATCAGCGCCGACCTTGTCATCGGTGCAGAGGGGCTGCACTCTACCCTGCGCGCGGCCCTGAACGGCGCGTCCGCGCCCTTTTTCACCGGGCAGGTCGCCTGGCGCGCCGTGATCGCGGCCGAAGCGCCCGCCGACCTCGCGCCCGTCGCGCGGCTCTGGCTGCTGCCCGGGCGGCATCTCGTGACCTATCCGCTTCCCGGCG
>JBEIDZ010000207.1:0-5639 GCA_040383215.1 Paracoccaceae bacterium
GGCCCGATGACCGTCCGCCGCCCGACAGCTTTTCGCCCTCGCCGCGCAGCGAGGAAAAGTTCGTGCCGGTGCCCGAGCCGTATTTGAAAAGCCGCGCCTCGCGCACCCAGAGGTCCATGATGCCGCCGTCGTTGACGAGATCGTCGGCGACGGACTGGATGAAGCAGGCATGCGGCTGGGGATGTTCATAGGCCGAGTCGGATTTCACCAGCTCACCGCTTTTCCAGTCGACGTAGTAGTGCCCCTGGGCCGGGCCGTCGATGCCATAGGCCCAGTGCAGGCCGGTATTGAACCACTGCGGCGAATTCGGCGCGGCCATCTGCGCGGCCAGCATGTAGCGCATCTCGTCGAAATAGGCGCGGGCGTCGGCGTCAGAGGAGAAATAGCCGCCCTTCCAGCCCCAGTAGGTCCAGGCACCGGCCAGACGGTCGAAGACCTGCCTGGCGCTTGTTTCTCCGCCCATAGTGGCGCCGTCGGCGGGGACCGACCGCCACAGGAATTCGGGCACGCCCTTTTCCTTGATCCGCCGCACGGCAGAGGGGACACCGGCCTTGCGGAAATACTTCTGCGCGATGACGTCCGAGGCGACCTGGCTCCAGCCTTCGGGCACCTCGCAATTGTCGAGCCGGAAGACGACCGTTCCGTCCGGATTGCGGATTTCCGACGAGGTCATGCGGAAGCCGATGCCCGCATAGGCATCTTCGCCGGCCCTCGTGAAATTGCGTTCGATCCTCATCGCGCCTTGCCCCTCTTGTCGCGCCGTCGCGCCGGCGCTGTTGTCTGTCTGCGGCCGGAAATCCTCCGGTCCTGTTCTTCGCTCCGGCGCTTGCAGCCGGGCACGCGGGCGTCATGCGGTGCTGGCGTCCCCCCGGTCGCCTTGCGGTGCCTGTTGCCCTGTCTCTTTAATGCTGCTGGCGGCACACCACATGTTGTGGTCCCTCAGCCAGCCTCCACAACCTGACGCAAGCGGCGCGGGACGGTCAACGAGAAAAGTGACCACAGGACGAAGATTTTCGGATTGACCTCGGCGTCGGATGCGGGGGTCAGGCGGTGACATGATTCCTCCAGAGACTTCTCCACAGGTCTCCGGACGGGGATGTGCCCCTTGCCCTTCGGCGCGGAAATCTGCGCGCTCCGGCGGGTTTGGCACGGCCGGCTGAGAATCAGCGTGAAGCCGTCCGGGCGCGCATCGGCACCGGCCGGGGCCGGGCGCCGCGGCAGCGCGACCCGATCACGGCTGCCCCGACCGCGCGGGTCGGCCCCGTCAGATGTGCCGCCGCTGCAACAGGCAAACGGAACGGAACCGGTCCCGAAACGGACCGCACGGAACCAGGGGTGGAGTGGAACGCGCCGCGACCGGAGGCGTGGCCGTGGTGCAGATGGTCGGGGCGACAGGATTTGAACCTGCGACCCTCTGTTCCCAAAACAGATGCGCTACCAGGCTGCGCTACGCCCCGGACCTTGCGCCGTCATAGCGGCAAGGTCCGCGGCTGAAAACCCCCGACGCCGGGCGAGGCCTAACCGCAGGGCGCCGCTGCGCCGGGCCCGAAGGCGGGATGCTGCATCACGTCGCCTTCCTCGATGCCGAGCCGCGCCGCCAGACCGCCGTTGATCTCGAGCACGAACTGCACGCCTTCGCCTCCGTCGATCGGCGTTTCGTCATGGGGCACGGCATTGCCGTGGATGCGGGTGATCCGCCCGGCGGGATCGGCAAAGATCATGTCGAGCGGGATGAGCGTGTTGCGCATCCAGAAGCTTGCCCGCTGCGGTCCGGGATAGACGAAGAGCATCCCGCTCATCATCGGCAGTTCCTCGACGAACATGAGCCCGCGGGACCGCTCCGACGCCTCGTCTGCCACGCTGACCGAAAAGGCCGCACGACCGAAGTCACCCGTGACGGTTACCCGGTCTTCGCGGCATTCCGCCTGCCCGGCGCCGGCCCAGAACGCCAGCGTTGCGGCCAGGGTCGCGCCCCGTGTGCCGAATGTCACTGCGGTTCCGGCCGGCCGCGCACGCCGGTATCCCAGGCGAGCACCTCGCTCGCCATGCGGCCGCGCTTGCCCTCGATCACCCTCAGTCCGACCGCCTCTCCGGGCTGAAGATCGGCAAATCCCGACCGGCGCAGCACCTCGATATGCACGAAGACATCCTCGTCCGAGCCGAAGACATTCGCGAAACCGAAACCCTTGGCCTTGTCGAACCACTTGATCCGTGCCGGTTCGATCGGCCGTTCGGCCAGATAGCGCGGATCGATGTCGGCAAAGTCTGTCAGCGGGATCGCCTGGGCCGTCTCGGGTGGCCGGATCGAGAGGATCGAGACGGCCTGGATGCCACGTTCGGTCTTCTGCGTCAGCAGTTCCACGACCGAACCGTCCGCTACCGAGCTTTGCCCGAAACTGCGCAGCACATTGGCATGCAGCAGCACATCGGGGCCGCCATCGTCAGCCACCACAAAGCCAAAACCCTTGCCGGGGTCAAACCACTTGACCTGTCCCCGGACAGGTATTGCCGCGTTGCGTTCGTCTTCCATCGTTTCTTCAGCCGTCAGTCACATGATGTTAGGCGACAGCCCCGCTGCCGTCCCGCTTGCCGGGCTGGTGTCTTCGACCACAGTTTCGGCAAGCCGGCAATGGATTGTCGTGCGTTATTAACAAAAGGAAAGGGTCCTGTCAGGGGCTGAGCCGGGTGACAGTCCAGTGGCCCCCCGGCGCCGGCCGTGTCCAGCGGAAGCGGTCATGCAGCCGGAAGGCTCCGTCGGCCCAGAACTCGATCTCGGTCGGGCGGATGCGGTAGCCGCCCCAGAACGGCGGCCGGGCGGGGTCGGTTCCGTGGCGCACCGTCTGGCGCGCGACCTCGGCCATGAGCGCGGCGCGCGAGGCCAGGGGCTGTGACTGGCGCGAGGCCCAGGCGCCAAGGCGCGACTGGAGCGAGCGCGAGCGGTAATACGCATCCGCCTGCGGCCCGTCTTCGCGGGTGACCGCGCCGCGGACCCTGATCTGCCGGGCGAGCGATTTCCAGTGCAGGACAAAGGCGGCCTTGCCGGCGGCGTCGATCTCGGCGGCCTTGCGGCTGGCATAGTTGGTGTAGAACACGAAGGCATCCGCCTCGATCTCCTTGAGCAGCACCATCCGGACGTTGGGCAACCCGTCGCCGTCCACCGTCGCCAGGGCGATGGCATTGGGATCGGCCGGCTCGGTGGCCGTGGCTTCTGCAAGCCAGGCGCGGGCCAGGTCGAACGGGTCATCCCCGGCGAAGATTCCGCTGCGGTCGCTCATCGCTCTGTCTCCTCTGCCGACCGGTCGCCTTGCCTGCCCGCTCTTGATGACCACGGGCCAATCGCCTACACGGGTCGCCAATTCCCCACTCCAGGACAAGAGGCCCCGTGATGACAGGGAACCTGATGCAGGGCAAGCGCGGGCTCATCATGGGGCTGGCCAACGACAAGTCGATCGCCTGGGGGATCGCGAAGGCGCTGCACGGGGCCGGCGCCGAGATGGCCTTTTCCTATCAGGGCGAGGCATTGCTGAAACGGGTCACGCCGCTGGCGGCCGAGGTGGGCAGCGACATCGTCCTGCCCTGCGACGTGGGCGACATGGCCTCGGTCGATGCGCTCTTTGCCGCGCTCGCCGAACGCTGGGGGCGGCTCGACTTCCTCGTCCACGCGATCGGGTTTTCCGACAAGAACGAATTGCGCGGCCGCTATGTCGACACCAGCCGCGAGAACTTCCTGACCTCGATGGACATTTCGGTCTATTCCTTCACGGCCGTGGTCAGGCGCGCCGCCGCGCTGATGTCCGGGGGCGGCTCCTGCCTCACGCTGACCTACTACGGCGCCGAAAAGGTGATGCCGCATTACAACGTGATGGGCGTGGCCAAGGCCGCGCTCGAGGCGTCGGTGCGCTACATGGCCGAGGACCTCGGCCGCGACGGCATCCGTGTCAACGCGATCAGCGCGGGTCCGATCAAGACGCTCGCCGCCTCGGGGATCGGCGATTTCCGCTACATCCTGAAGTGGAACGAATACAATTCGCCCCTGCGCAGGAACGTCACGATCGAGGATGTGGGGCGTTCGGCGCTCTATCTCCTCTCGGAACTCGGGTCCGGGGTCACGGGGGAATGCCTGCATGTGGATGCTGGCTACCATGTCGTCGGAATGAAGGCGGTTGACGCACCCGACATGACCCGTGACGCGCCGACCGCCACTTAGGCTGGGTGCAACCAATGCTTTCCGCACCGACAGGGGCCCATCCGATGCCAAACCGTTCCGACCGTCTTCCGCACGAGAAAGGCTTCCACATCAGCTGGGACCAGATTCACCGCGACAGCCGGGCGCTGGCCTGGCGGCTGGACGGGCAGGGGCCCGACAACGGCGCCTGGCGGGCGGTTGTGGCGATCACCCGCGGCGGCATGGCGCCGGCGATGATCGTGAGCCGGGAGCTTGGCATCCGCACCGTCGACACGATCAGCGTGAAAAGCTACGACCACCAGGCCCAGTCCGAGGCGCAGGTGCTCAAGGCGCCCGATGCCGGGCTGATGGGCGACGGGACTGGCATCCTGATCATCGACGACCTGGTCGATTCGGGGCGCACGCTGGAACTGGTGCGGGAGATGTACCCCAAGGCGCATTTCGCCACCGTCTATGCCAAGCCCAAGGGGCGCGACCAGGTCGATACCTTCATCACCGAGGTGAGCCAGGATACCTGGATCTTCTTTCCCTGGGACATGGCACTGCAATATGTCGAACCTTATCGCGGTCGTGACTGACGCAACCTGCGCAACGGTGCGCAAAATGCGCACCCTACGTCAGGGTGCGCGTAAGGTGCGCTTCAGCGCACCGCGGGAGAGGAACCGCTGATGCCGACCCGCACCGCCGCCACCTTTGCGCCCCCGGTGATGGAGGCGCGCCGCTGGCTCGAGGGCGTGAACTTCCCCCCCGACCGGCCGCTCATCAACGTGAGCCAGGCCGCTCCGGTCGACCCGCCACCCGCGCCGCTGCTTCAGGCCATCGCCGAGATCGTCCTGACCGATCCCTCCGCCCATCTTTACGGCCCCGTGCTGGGCCTGCCCGAGCTTCGGGCCGAGATTGCCTCACGCTGGAGCGCCGATTATGCCGCCCCCATCCGGCCGGCGCAGATCGCCGTCACTGCGGGCTGCAACCAGGCCTATGCCGCGGCGCTGATGACGCTCGGGACCGAAGGCGACGAGGTGATCCTGCCGATCCCCTATTATTTCAACCACCGCATGTGGAACGACATGACCGGGCTCGCCACGGTGCCGCTGCCCACCGGCGCGGACCTTGTGCCCGATGCAGAGGCGGCAGCCGCACTGATCACGCCGCGCACACGGGCGATCGTGCTCGTCTCGCCCAACAATCCCGGCGGCGTCGAATACCCCGCCGCGACCCTCCGCGCCATGTTCGACCTCTGCCGTGCGCGCGGCATCGCGCTCGTGCTGGACGAAACCTACCGCGATTTCGACAGCCGGCCCGGGCCTGCGCATGACCTCTTTTCCGATCCCGACTGGGACGACACGCTGATCCAGCTCTATTCCTTCTCGAAGGCCTATCGCCTGACCGGCCACCGTGTCGGCGCGATGGTGGCAAGCGCCGCGCGCCTGGCCGAGGCCGAGAAGTTCCTCGA
>JBEIDZ010000208.1:0-5627 GCA_040383215.1 Paracoccaceae bacterium
CTGGCCCGAGGCGATCCAGCGCAAGGTGCTCAAGGGCGAGGCGCCACTGACCGACCGGCCGGGCAAGCATATGGCCCCGGTCGACCTCGAAGCGGTCAGGGCCGACCTCGAAAAGACGCTCGACGGGCGCAAGGTGGATGACGAGGACCTGAACGGATACCTGATGTATCCCAAGGTCTTTCTCGACTACATGGGCCGGCACAGGACCTATGGGCCAGTGCGCGCACTACCGACGCGGACCTTCTTTTACGGCATGGAACCGGGCGAGGAAATCTCGGTCGAGATCGATCCGGGCAAGACGCTGGAAATCCGGCTGCAGACCGTGGGCGAAATGCACGAGGACGGCGATGTGCGCGTCTTCTTCGAACTGAACGGCCAGCCCCGCACGATCCGTGTGCCCAACCGCAAGGCGCAGGCGACGGCCTCGCGCCGGCCCAAGGCCGAAGGGGGCAACCCCGCCCATGTCGGCGCGCCGATGCCGGGCGTCGTTGCCAGCGTCGCCGCCGTGGCGGGCCGGCCGGTCAAGGCGGGCGATCTGCTGCTGACCATCGAGGCCATGAAGATGGAGACCGGAATCCACGCTGACCGCGACGGCGAGGTGAAGGCCGTGCACGTGACCCCCGGCGCGCAGATCGACGCAAAGGACCTGCTGGTGGAATTCGTCACCGGATGATGCGGTCACCAGTCCGGCCCGTCCATTCCTTGACAGTGGCGACCCAAAGGATGCATCCGGAGATTGCGCCCGAAAGGGCAGAACGCGGCGCCTCGAAGGGCGCCGGCAGGAAGAGGGAGAGGGGTCATGGATCTGGTCGGGGGGGTCTTCACGGCCCCGGCTGAATTTGCAGGACGCGCGCATGTGGATGCCGCCGCCTATGAGACGCTCTACGCGGCCTCGCTCGCGGACCCCGACGCCTTCTGGGGCGTGCAAGGCCGGCGGATCGACTGGATCCGCGACTATGGCAAGGTCAAGAATACCTCCTTCCGGAAGGGCGCCGTGTCGATCCGCTGGTACGAGGACGGCACGCTGAACGTCAGCGCCAACTGCATCGACCGGCACATGATCAGCCGCGCCAACCAGACGGCGATCATCTGGGAACCCGACGACCCCAGGATGCCGGCGCGCCACATCACCTATGCCGAACTGCTGGAACAGACTTCGCGGCTCGCGAACGTGCTCAAGGCGCATGGGGTGCAGAAGGGCGACCGGGTCGTTCTCTACATGCCGATGATCCCCGAGGCGGCCTTTGCCATGCTGGCCTGCACGCGGATCGGGGCGATCCATTCGGTCGTCTTCGGGGGCTTTTCGCCCGACGCGCTGGCTAACCGGATCAACGACTGCGACGCAAAGGTCGTGATCACCGCCGACTGGGGTCCGCGCGGTGGCAAGCGGATCGGGCTCAAGGACAATACCGACAAGGCCCTGCTGCATTGTTCGGACAAGGTGAAGGTGCTTGTCGTGCGCCACACCGGCGAAGAGACAAGCTGGGTCGAGGGGCGCGACATCGACCTCAAGGCCGAGATGGCGGCCGCCCGGCCCTATTGCCCTTACGTCGAGGTTGGCGCCGAAGACCCGATGTTCATCCTCTACACCTCGGGTTCGACCGGCAAGCCCAAGGGCGTCGTCCACACGACGGGGGGCTATCTCGTCTATGCCGCGATGACGCATCAGATGACCTTCGACTATCACGACGGCGACATCTTCTGGTGCACCGCCGATGTGGGCTGGGTGACCGGCCACAGCTACATCATCTATGGGCCGCTCGCCAACGGCGCGACGACGCTCATGTTCGAAGGCGTGCCGACCTGGCCCGATCCCGGCCGGTTCTGGGAGGTCTGCGCCAAGCACCGTGTCACCCAGTTCTATACCGCGCCGACGGCTATCCGTGCGCTCATGGGGCTTGGTCCGGAATGGGTCGACAAGCACGACCTTTCCTCGCTCAGGCTGCTCGGCTCGGTCGGCGAGCCGATCAATCCCGAAGCCTGGCGGTGGTACTTCACCCATGTCGGCCGGGGCCGCTGCCCGATCGTCGACACCTTCTGGCAGACCGAAACCGGCGGGCACGTCATCACCCCGCTGCCGGGTGCGGTACCGCAGAAACCCGGCTCGGCAACGAAACCTTTCTTCGGTGTCAGGCCCGTGCTGCTCGACCCCGCGACCGGCAAGGAGCTGGAGGCAACCGAGACCGCGGGCGTACTCTGCATCGCCGACAGCTGGCCGGGGCAGATGCGAACGCTCTGGGGCGACCATGCCCGTTTCGAGGAGGCCTATTTCAGCCAGTATCCCGGCTACTACTTCACCGGTGACGGCTGCCGGCGGGATGCCGACGGCTATTACTGGATCACCGGCCGGGTGGACGACGTGATCAACGTCTCGGGCCATAGGCTCGGGACGGCCGAGGTCGAATCCGCGCTCGTCGCGCACGAGAAGGTCGCCGAGGCGGCAGTGGTCGGCTTCCCCCATGAGATCAAGGGCCAGGGCATCTATGCCTATGTGACGCTGATGAAGGGGATCGAGCCAACCGAAGCCCTGCGCAAGGAACTCGAAGGCTGGGTCCGTCAGGAGATCGGGCCGATCGCCCGTCCCGACCTGATCCAGTGGGCGCCGGGCCTGCCCAAGACACGCTCGGGCAAGATCATGCGCCGCATCCTGCGCAAGATTGCCGAGAACGACTATGCCTCGCTCGGCGATACCTCCACGCTCGCCGATCCGGCCGTGGTAGAGGACCTCATCTCCAACCGCATGAACAGGGGCTGAGGGTAATGGGTGCCCCTGTCGTGATCCTGCCGGATCGTCACAGGGTATCGGGCCGGCAGGAGGGGCAGACCGGCCCGAATTGCCAGTCGGCCCTGAGCCGGGGCGGTCGACGTTCGGCACATCCGGGAAGCCTTGCTGAACCCCTCTTCAGGACATCGGCAAAGGCCGTCGCCCGGAAAGCCGGCAACGCGACAGCCATGCGCGGTAACCCGGACCGACCCGATTGCCGCACAACCGAGTCCGCTGCCGGCACGGCAACGGATGACGGGGAATGTCCGGCAGAAGCCGGGTAGCAACGAGGAGACAGGACAGATGGCAACGACGGACCTGGACGCGGATATCAACCGCGCCCGACCGATGTCCCGGGAAGAGAAGAAGGTCATTCTGGCCTCTTCCGCGGGCACGATCTTCGAATGGTAGGACTTCTACCTCTACGGCTCGCTGGCCGCGATCATCGGGGCGCAGTTCTTCACGCCCTTCCCCGAGGCGACGCGCAACGTCTTCGCGCTTCTCGCCTTTGCGGCCGGTTTCATCGTCCGTCCCTTCGGCGCACTCGTCTTCGGCTCGCTCGGTGATCTGATCGGGCGCAAGTACACCTTCCTGATGACAATTCTCATCATGGGGGTGTCGACATTCCTCGTCGGCCTTCTGCCGAACTATTACAGCTGGGGCGTGGCCGCACCGATCATCCTGATTGCACTGCGCATGCTGCAGGGCCTCGCGCTTGGGGGCGAATACGGCGGCGCGGCTGTCTATGTGGCCGAACACGCGCCAATCAACCGTCGCGGCTACTATACCGCCTTCATTCAGACGACGGCGACGCTCGGCCTCCTGCTGTCGCTGCTCGTGATTCTTGCGGTGCAGGGATACGTGAACGACAACGACCCCGAACAGCCGGTTCTCGATGCGGCGGGCGCGGCGGTGATGAATGCCGACGGCACACCGCAGATGATGAAAGCCTTCAACGCCTGGGGCTGGCGCATTCCCTTCCTTGGCTCGATCTTCCTGCTGCTGATCTCGCTCTACATCCGGTTGCAGATGAACGAATCCCCCGCCTTCAAGAAGATCAAGGAAGAGGGCAATGCCTCCAAGGCACCGCTCCGCGAGGCCTTCGGCCCGGGCCGCAACGCCGTGATGCTGCTCGTTGTTCCGGTCATCCTGCTGCTGCTTGCGCTGACCGGCAACCTCTCGGGGACGCTGGCGAAGTATCTCGGCATCGCCTTCGTGGCGATTGCCGTGATCTGGGGCTGGCTGAATGCCCGGATCGCGCTCATCGCCCTGCTCGGCCTTGTCGCCGGACAGGCGGTGGTCTGGTACACGGGGCAGTTTTACGCGCTCTTCTTTCTGCAAAACGTGATCAAGGTGGACAGTTTCTCGGCCAACGTCTTCGTGGCCTGGTCGCTGATCATCGGCACACCGTTCTTTCTCGTCTTCGGCGCGCTCTCTGACCGGATCGGCCGTAAGCCGATCATCCTGGCCGGCTGCCTGATCGCGGCGCTGACTTACAAGCTGGTCTTTCCGTTCCTGACCGCGACGGCCAACCCGATGCTGCATGCCGCGCATCAGACCGAGGTCGTCGTCACGGCTGATCCGGCGGATTGTTCGTTCCAGTTCAACCCGGTCGGGACGGCGAAGTTCACCAATTCCTGCGACATCGCCAAGGCACTGCTGTCGCGGTCATCGGTCAACTACAGCACGGTTGCGGCCGAACCGAGGACCGTCGCGAGCGTACAGGTCGGCGACACGGTGATCCCCGCCTTCGACGGTGCCGCGAATGCGGCGGCCGTCGCAGAGCTGACGGCCGCCCTCGAGACCGCCAAGGCAGGCACCGACCAGGCGGCCATCGATGCCGCGCAGGCCGCGTTCGATGCCGAGAAGGGCAGGCCCGCGGCCTTCACCAAGGCGGTCAACGATGCCATCGCGGCAGCCGGCTATCCGCTGGTGGCCAAGGACAACACGACAATCGCGGCAGCGCAGCATATCTTCGACATCTTCACGGCGCAGAAGCTGACGATCATCGCGACGCTCTCCTATCTCATCATCCTCGTCACGATGGTCTATGGCCCGATCGCGGCGATGCTGGTGGAACTGTTCCCCACGCGAATCCGCTATTCCGGCCTGTCACTACCCTATCACATCGGCAACGGCTGGTTCGGCGGGCTGATGCCGGCGACCGCCTTCGCCATCTCGGCGCAGAGTGGCTCAGTCTACGGCGGCCTCTGGTACCCGATCATCATCGCCCTCATGACGGTGGTGGTCGGCGCGCTCCTCGTCCCGGGGGGTACGCATCGGAAGTCGATCTTCACCGACGATCCCGGCCACAAGGTGCATCGCTGAAAGCGTGCGGGGGGCGGTCCGGCCGGGCCGCCCCCCGACCCCGAACCGACGGCTACCGGCCGTGGTTCAGCGCCGCAGGCGCTCCGCGATCCGCCACAGCAGTGCGATTGCGCAAAGAACGGCCAGGTTGACCACAAAGCCTGCAACCACCACGCCGAGATACTCTCCCGGTGCAGGGGGCTTCATCATGGCCGGAATGATCACGGCCACGAAGACCGCTCCCGCCAGCAGCGGCACCAGCGTGCCAGTGGCCGCCCGTGTCCTGACCATTGTCGCAAAGAGCGCCACCAGAAGGCCGATCCGGAAAGGATCAGCCAGAGCCGCAATCAGCAGATCGGCAGCAGAAGTCTCCATCACGGCGATCCTGCCCTGCCGCGCCCCCGCCGGCAAGCCGGAGATGAAAGGGCCCCCGTTTGCCCGCCCGGGATGTGCGCGGGGAGGTCCAGGAGGGGGGCCGCGCCCCCCACCACGAGGGGGGAGGGGGGGGGCAAGGCCCCCCCCCCCCACCCCACCCAACAAACACGTCCACCGCTAC
>JBEIDZ010000209.1:0-5624 GCA_040383215.1 Paracoccaceae bacterium
CGGCTATTGCCAGGCCGCCAGGCGTCTCCTCACGCTCAAGGGGGTCGAATTCACCGAAATCAACGTCGCCGCCCATCCCGACCGCCGGCCCGAGATGGAACGCCGCGCCAGTGGCCGCCGCACCGTGCCGCAGATTTTCATCGGCGCGACCCATGTCGGCGGCTGCGACGACCTCTACGCACTCGACAGCGCGGGCAAGCTCGACGCCCTGCTCGCATCATGAAGGCCGCGCTCCTCCAGCTCACCTCTTCCGATACGCCGGCCGACAATGCCGCCCGCGTGCGCGCCATGATGCGCGACGCCCGCGCCCGGGGCGCCGATCTCGTCTGCACGCCCGAGATCACGAATTGCGTGACCTCGAATCGCGCCCGCCAGGCCGAAGTCCTGATGCCCGAGGATACCGACCCCACCCTCGCCGCCCTGCGGGATGAGGCGGCCGCACTCGGCCTCTGGCTCGCCATCGGCTCGCTCGGGCTGCGCACGGGTGACCCCGACGGCCGCTTCGCCAACCGCTCCTTCCTCATCGGCCCCGATGGCGCGATCCTCGCCCGCTATGACAAGATCCACATGTTCGATGTCGACGTCTCGCCGACCGAGACCTATCGCGAATCCTCCGCCTACCGCCCCGGCGCCCGCGCCGTGATCGCCCGCACGCCGCTCGCCACCTTCGGCCTGACCGTCTGCTACGACGTCCGCTTTCCGCACCTTCACCGCGCCCTCGCCCGCGCCGGGGCCCAGGTGATCCTCGCCCCCGCCGCCTTCTCGCCCGTGACCGGGGCCGCGCATTGGGAAACCCTGATCTGCGCCCGCGCGATCGAAACGGGGTGCTTCGTTCTCGCCGCCGCCCAGACCGGCCTGCATCCCCAAAGCGCCCCCGCCCCCGACCGCCGCACGCATGGCCATTCCCTCGCCGTCGCCCCCTGGGGCGAGGTTCTGGCCGATGCCGGCACCGAACCCGGCATCACCCTCGTCGACATCGACCTCGCCCAGGTCGAAACGGCCCGCCGGCGCATCCCCGCCCTGACCCACGACCGCGCCTTCGAGGGGCCCTGATGGACCGCGCCCCCGACGCGCTCGCCGTCTCCCTCTTCAGCGAAATCCTCGCCGTCGACCAGCTCACCCGGATGAGCCTCGCCCGCGTCCTGCCGCGCGGGATGGAACTGTCGCATTTCTCCGTGCTGAACCACCTCGCCAATACCGGGGCCGAGAAATCCCCCGCCCAACTCGCCCGCGCCTTCCACCTCACCCGCGGCGCGATGACCAACACGCTCGGCCGGCTCGAATGGGCGGGCTGGGTCCATATCCGCCCCGACTGGGACGATGCCCGGCGCAAGCGCGTGGCAATCAGCCCCGCCGGCCTTGCCGCCCGCGATGCCGCCGTCGCCGCCATCACGCCCGTCATCGCCGATATCGTCACCCGCATCGGCCCCGACCGCGTCCGCACCGCGCTGCCCGTCCTGCGCGAAATGCGCCTGCTCCTCCTCGCCGATACCGACCAGACCTGACCCCCGCGGGCGCCCCCCTGCCCCCATTCTATGTCCCCAAATATCCCGGGGGGAGGCTGCCGCAGGCAGACGGGGGGCAGCGCCCCCCCTTCAGCCCGCCTCCGCCAGCGCGGCGGTGACGTAATTCACCGACAGGTCCCGCTCCGACAGAAAGAAATTCCAGGCCAGCGGGTTGAACACCATCCCCCGGCGGTCCACAGGCCGCATCCCCGCCCGCCGCAGAAGCTCGTAAAGCTCGTCGGGCGTGATGAACTTCTTCCACTCATGCGTGCCCCTGGGCAGCCATCGCATCACCTGCTCGGCACCAATGATCGCCATGACGTAGCTCCTGGGGTTGCGGTTGATCGTCGAACAGATGTGCAGCCCCCCCGGCCGCAAGAGCCGCCGGCACGCCGTCAGATAGGCCAAGGGATCGGCCACATGCTCGACCACCTCCATGTTCAGCACCACGTCGAACCGCTCTCCCGCAGCCACCAGGTCCTCGGCCGTCCCCACGCGGTAGTCGATCTCCAGCCCCGACTGCCCGGCATGGATGCGCGCCACGGGAATGTTGCGCGCCGCCGCATCGACCCCCACGACCTCGGCCCCCAGCCGCGCCATCGGCTCGCAGAGAAGCCCCCCACCGCACCCGATGTCGAGCATGCGCAGCCCCGCAAAGGGCCGCTCCGCGCCGGGGTCGCACCCGAATTCCGCACTGATCTGCGCTGTGATGTAATCCAGCCGGCAGGGATTGATCATGTGCAGCGGCTTGAACTTGCCCTGCAGGTCCCACCACTCCGCCGCCATCGCCTCGAACTTCGCGATCTCGCGCGGGTCGACCGTCGTCGTCACCGTCTCCGTCATGTGCCTCTCCGTCATCGGCATGGCAGCCGCCGTCAGCGGCCTATATAAGCCGCTCATGGACAAGGTCTCCGGACAAAAGCGCGCAACGCCCCATCTCTACCCGCCGGTCGACCCCTTCGACCAGCGCTTCCTCGACGTGGGCGACGGCCATACCGTCTATGTCGAACAATGCGGCAATCCCGACGGCGTCGCCGTCATCGTCCTCCACGGTGGTCCGGGCGGCGGCTGCTCGCCCGCGATGCGCCGCTATTTCGACCCCGCCCGCTTCCGCATCGTGCTCTTCGACCAGCGCGGCTGCGGCCGCTCGCGCCCCCATGCCTCGGTCGAGGCGAACACGACCTGGCACCTCCTTGCCGATATCGAACGCATCCGCCACACCCTCGGCATCGCCGACTGGATCGTCTTCGGCGGCAGCTGGGGCGCCACGCTCGGCCTGATCTACGCCCAGGAATATCCGGCAAATGTCCGCGCCCTCGTTCTGCGCGGCGTCTTCCTGATGACGCAACCTGAACTCGACTGGTTCTATGGCGGCGGGGCGGGGGCCTTCTGGCCCGACCTCTGGGCCCGCTTCACCGCCCCCATCCCGCCCGACGAACGCGACGACCTGATCGCCGCCTATCACCGCCGCCTCTTCTGCGGCGACCACGCGACCGAGACGCGCTTCGCCCGCATCTGGGCCGGCTGGGAAAACGCGCTCGCCTCGATCGACAGCGACGGCCACGGCGGCGAAGGCCCGGCCGACTATGCCCGCGCCTTCGCCCGGCTCGAGAATCATTATTTCACCCACATGGGCTTTCTGGCCCCCGGCCAGGACATCCTTGCACGGATGGACCGGATCGCCCATCTTCCCGGCGTCATCGTGCAGGGCCGTTACGACATGATCTGCCCCCCCGCCGCCGCCTGGAAACTCGCCGCCGCCTGGCCGCGCGCGCGGCTCCAGCTTGTCGCCCGCGCCGGCCATGCGCTCTCCGAACCGGGGATCAGCGCCGAACTCGTCCGGTCCATGGACCTCATCGCCGCGGGCAATCCGTGATGGCCGCGCTCATCCCCCGCCGCCCCCGCCCGACGACCAATCCCCGCCTCACCCGGCGCGGGCTCATCACCTCGGGCGTGCTCGCCGGCGTCCTGGCCGCAACCGGCGTCCCCGTCATCGCCCAAAGCCGCGGCGGCACGCTGCGCCTCGCGCTCCCCGCGCTGCCGGGCGGCTGGCACCCCGGGCCGCAGGACCTTGCCGCCCGCATCGCCGGTGCCGGCGCCGTCTTCGACACCCTGACCGAAATCACCGCGACCGGAGAGCTGCACGGCGAACTCGCCCAGGCCTGGGATGTGGCCGACTCCGGCCGCCTCTGGACCTTCGCGCTGCGCCCCGCCCGCTTCCACGACGACAGCCCCGTCACCTCGGCCGATGTCGCGCAAAGCCTCCTGCGCCACGCCCACCCCGCCAGCCCCGCCGCCTGGCTCCTCTCCCGCATCGCCGACATCGCGACCCCCGCGCCCGACCGCATCACCCTGCGGCTCGCCGATCCCGATCCCGACCTGCCGCTCCTGCTCGCCGATCCCCACCTCGTCATCGCCCCCGGCGGCCGCGTCGAAGACGGCATCGGCAGCGGCCTTTACCGCGCCGCCGGCGACGGTACACTGTCCCGCGTCGCCGGCCACTGGAAGGACGGCCGCGCCGGCTGGTTCGACCGCATCGCCTTCCTCGCCGCGCCTGACGACGCCGCCCGCCTCGCCCTCCTGACCGCGGGCGAGGCTGATGCCGCGCCCGTCTCTGCCCTGCCGCCCAGGCTCCCGCCGGGCCTCGCCGCCACCCGCGTCGACGCCGCGCTCAGCCTCGCGCTCGCCCCGCCCTGTCCACCGGACGCCGCGCTCGCCACCGCGCGCCTTGCGCCAGACCGCGCCACCGCCTTCGCCGCGATCGAAGCCGCCCTCGCCCCGCCGCCGCCCCATGTCATCCTGCACACGACCCGGCTTCTGCATACCGATGCGCTGGGCAACCTCGCCCCCCTCGACAGCGCCCGCCTCGCCGAACGCTGGTGGTTCGCCTGACGGCCCGCAGGCGCCGCCGGGCAATCGCCCCTTGCATCCCCCGCCCCCCCGCCGTATATCCCTCCTTGACAGCGGCGCGCTGGCCTCCACCCCCAGCGCCCACCGGGAAAGACCAACGGGCCGCGGGCCCGTTTTTTCGTTTTGAGACCACCCTGAACACCATGCCCGACCTCATCGCCAAATCGGCCATCGACCGCCGCATCGCCGGCCTGATCGAACCCGTCCTCGCTGACATGGGCTTCGAACTCGTGCGCATCCGCCTCATGGGCGGCAAAAGCCCGACGCTCCAGATCATGGCCCAGCGGCCCGCCGGCACGATCGAGGTCGACGACTGCGCCGCCATCTCGACCGCCGTCTCTGCCCTCCTCGATGTCGAAGACCCCATCGCCGAGGCCTATACCCTCGAGGTCTCCTCCCCCGGCATCGACCGCCCGCTCACCCGGCTGGCCGATTTCGACCGCTGGACCGGCCACGAGGCGAGGATCGAGACCGAGGAACTGATCGACGGACGCCGCCGCTTCAAGGGCCAGCTTGCCGGGATCGACGGCGACGAGGTGCTGATCGCGCTCGACGACAGCGACGTGACCATCGGCCTGAAATTCGACTGGATCAGTGACGCCAAGCTCGTCCTGACCGACGACCTGATCCGCGACGTGCTGCGCGGCCGCAAGGACAGGGGCCTGATCGACGAAACCCGGTTCGACGCCGTCGAAAGCGTGATCGACGGCGCCGATGATGCAGAAGACACGGCCGGTGACCCCGGTCCCGCACCCGGACCCGCAAAGGAGAGACACTGATGGCCATCACCTCCGCCAACCAGATCGAGCTTCTGCAGACGGCCGATGCCGTCGCGCGCGAAAAGAACATCGACCCCGCCCTGGTGGTCGAGGCGATGGAGGAAAGCCTCGCCCGCGCCGCCAAGTCCCGCTACGGCGCCGAGATGGACATCCGCGTCAAGATCGACCGCAAGACCGGCCGCGCCCATTTCACCCGCGTCCGCACCGTGGTCGAAGATGACGCGGTCGAAAACTACCAGGCCCAGATGACCGTCGCCCAGGCCCGCCAGTACATGGAGGACCCCAAGGTCGGCGAGGTCTATGCCGAAGAGGTCCCCCCCGTCGAGCTTGGCCGCAACGCCGCCCCATCGGCCCAGCAGGTCAACCACCAGAAGGTGCGCGAGGCCGAGCGGGGACGCCAGTACGGGGGATTACGCAACCCCGTCGGCAC
>JBEIDZ010000210.1:0-5622 GCA_040383215.1 Paracoccaceae bacterium
GCCCCAATCACGCGTCAGTGATCGGTCCGTTGCGGGGGATCGCGGGGATTTGCCGGTCGGCCATGCGCGGCTGACGAGGCGAACGCACAGCGGGATAGGGACGGGATGACGCTTCGCCTGCACGGATTGTGCCAGAGACTCCGCCGCTTTTCCGCAGCGGATGACGGCATGGCGACGGTCGAGGCGATGCTGTGGGTTCCGCTCTTCGTGTTCCTGACGGTGCTGATCGTCAACGTGTCGATGGTGTTCAACGCGCAGTCCCGCGCGCAGCGAATCGTCCATGACATCAATCGCGCTTTCGCCGTGGGCCGCATCCTGACCGAGACCGAGGCCGAGACCCAGTTGCGCACCCGAATTGCTGCGATGAGTCCCTCGGCGTCGGTCGATTCCCGGATCGAGCAGGGGATTGTGATCAGTGTCGTTCGGATGCCGGTCGAGGAGTTGTCGATGCTGCGAAGCTTTGCTCCGCTGAGGGGTTACAGCATCGTGGCGACATCGCAGCAACTGCTCGAGAACTGAGATGCGCCTTGCCTGTCTGGTGCGCCGTCTGGCCGGTGAAGACGAGGCGTCAATCACGTTTCTGGGTCTCTTCCTGTTTCTCGCGTGCATCGTGATCGGGGGGCTTGCGCTCGATGTGACGCGGGCCCAGTCGGTGATGACCCAGATCCAGTCGGCCGCCGATGCGGCGGCTCATGCGGCTGTCATCACCCGCAGCACGTCGACCGAGGCAAAGGCGCGCGCTGTCGCGCTTGACATCGCTGCCCGCAATCTGCCGCCCTCCTGGGAACACTCGGCGATCACCAGTGCGGACATCGAGTTTGGCGACTGGGACCCTGCGACAGGCACATTCGTTCCGCGCACGGGGGCAACCGAGTCCGTCAGGGTGACAGGACAACTTAGCGCGGCGCGCGGCAATGCGCTCGGTACGTTCCTGCTGCGCTTCGCGGGAAAGATGTCGTGGACCATAGAACAGGATTCGGTCATTCGGATCGCCGACCACGATTGTCTTCAGGAAGGCCTGATCGCCGATACGGACATCGATATTGCGGATCAGAACCGCATGGCCCCGGGGTTCTGCGTCCACTCGAATGACACCCTGAAGCTCGGCACCGGAAATGTCTTCGATGCGGGTGCAATCGTGTCGATGCCGGCTCCTGACCAGATCCGTCTCCCCACGAATGGCTTTGCGCTCAATCCCGGTCTCAATGCGGCCCTCGTTCCCAACCGGATCAAGCTCAAGCTTCTCGAGCGCATTCCGGAGATCATCACCGGCCTGACCACGCCCGGTTCGGACTTCATTCCCGACTATATCGTTGCACCTCAGACGATTGTGCTGACATCCCGCACTGTCAGGGCGACTTCTCTCATTCCAGGGCGAATACACAGGTTCACGTGTTCCTCCACCCAGGAGATGGTGATTACGTCGGGAACACTTGTCAGCAACGTGGTGATCGTGACGAACTGCAACATCAACATCCTTTCCGGTGTCGTTCTTGAGAACGCCGTGCTGGCGACGACGTCGACGTCCTCGACTTCGGTCACAGCGGCAGACGGCGTTCAGGTGGGCCGAAACGACAATTGCGCCGAAGGCGGAGGTGCCCAGATCGTCACCCTGGGAGGTCTGCGGCTGACCCGTGCCCTCCAGGTCTATGGCGGCCAGCTTCTTGCTGCACGGCACGTCAACTTCATTGCTCTCGCCCAGGGCATGCAGGGCGTATCGATCATTTCAGGCGGCGAGATCGACGGCGGCAGCGGCGTCAGTTTTCGGGTGTGCAACGGTGCGGGCATGCAGGATGGCTATGCTTTCCCCGCGACCCGGATCGTGGAATGACGCCTGCGTCATCCTGGCTCGGCTTCACATGTGAAGCCGAAGGAAAACGACCGCCATTTGTCGCCTTTTGCCTTGGCGTCGCTGAGATGATCGTTACTGTCAGCACCTGTGAACCCGGCCAAGCGCGCCGCCAGCGGAGAGATGTATGGGGTATTCGGGCATCCGGGTCATTTGGGAAGGCCTGACCGGAAACCGCGGCTGGAAACCGGCCTGGCGAGAACCGGCACCGAAGGCGGAATATGACGTCATCATCATCGGCGGCGGCGGGCACGGTCTTTCGACCGCATGGTATCTGGCGCGCAACCACGGGATCACCAATGTCGCCGTGCTCGAAAAGGGGTACATCGGCTCGGGCAACATCGGGCGCAACACCACGATCGTGCGCGCCAACTACATCCTTCCCGGCAATTCCGAGTTCTATTCGCATTCCCTCAAGCTCTGGGAAGGGCTCGAGGGCGAGCTCAACTACAACGTGATGCATTCGCAGCGCGGGCTGATCAATCTCTTCCACTCCGACGGTCAGCGCGACGCTTTCGTCCGGCGCGGCAATGCGATGATCAACCAGGGCGACGACGCGGTCCTGCTCGACCGCGAGGGGGTGCGCCGCTACCTCCCCTACCTCGACTTCGACAATACCCGCTTTCCCGTATACGGTGGACTCCTGCACCCGCGCGGCGGCACGGCGCGCCATGACGCGGTCGCCTGGGGCTATGCCCGCGCCGCCGACAGCCGCGGCGTCGACCTCATCCAGAACTGCGAAGTCACAGGGATCGACATCGAAAACGGCCGCGTCACCGGCGTGCAGACCTCGCGCGGTCCGATCCGGGCCCGCAAGGTGGGCATCGTCGTCGCCGGGCGGACATCACAGCTCGCCGCGATGGCGGGCTTCCGTGTGCCGATCGAAAGCCATGTCCTGCAGGCCTTCGTGACCGAAGGGCTCAAGCCCGTGATCGACCATGTCGTCAGCTTCGGCATGGGCCATTTCTACATCAGCCAGTCCGACAAGGGCGGCCTCGTCTTCGGCGGTGACCTCGACTTCTACGCCAGCTACGCCGCCCGCGGGAACCTGCCCATGGTCGAACACGTGATGGAAGCGGGCATGACGCTCATGCCGATGATCGGCAAGGCGAAGGTCCTGCGCTCCTGGGGCGGGATCATGGACATGTCGCCCGACGGCTCGCCCATCATCGACCGGACCCATGTCGACGGGCTCTACCTCAACTGCGGCTGGAACTACGGCGGCTTCAAGGCGGTCCCCGCCTCGGGCTGGTGCTTTGCGCATCTTCTGGCGACCGGCACGCCCCACGAGGTCGCGCGGCGTTTCCGGCTCGACCGCTTCCGGACTGGCCGGGGAATCATGGATGAGGAGGGAACAGGTGCACAACATAATCTTCACTAGATCAACGGCCGCTCTGGCCGCCGTCGCGTTTCTCGGGATCGCCGGCTGCGAAACGACCACCACCCCGGAGGTCGACTGTGCCAGCAATCCCGGCCTTTGTGCTTTCGCTGCGGATGCGGCCCGAGATATTGATTCTCAGGCCGGGTTGGAGCTCAGCGACCAGATCTCTCTCAGTGGCGCTTCTGCAGAGGGAGCCACAATAACGGTGGCTTTCAAAGTGATCTATCCTAAGGATCGGCTGGGCGGCCAGGCAAGGAGGGCCCTGCAGTCGATCGCTTATGATAACCTAGTCTACAACTTCTGCCGCCCCGAGACCCAGATTTTCCTCGACCAGGGCGGCAAGGTCAGGCTTGTCTCCTACAGCAGCGACGGGCTTGTCGTCACATCCACTGCTGTAGACGGATGCCCGGCACAGTCTTTCGCCCGTGAATGATGCCCCTGCACTCTGACCCTGCCTCGACATCCGCGGTTCCTGTCCAGATCGGAGGGTTAGCTCTCGCATGAGAATCACCTGTCCCCTCTGCGGCGAGCGTGACCGGCGCGAGTTCACGTGGCAGGGCGATGCCATCGCGCTCCGCCGTCCCGCGCCCGACGCGGGCGAGGCCGCCTGGGACGACTACGTCCACCTGCGCGAAAACCCCGCCGGGCGGCTTCGCGACCTGTGGTACCACGACCCCTGCGGAACCTGGGCCGTGGTTGAGCGTGATACCCTGACACATTCCGTCTTCGGCGTCACGGCGGCATCAGAGGTCGCGCGATGAGGGTGCCGGGCAAAGGCCTCAACCCCGAGGCCGGGGCGGTCGCCTTCCGTTTTGACGGGGTCGAATACCGCGGGCGCGAGGGCGACACCGTCGCCGCCGCGCTGCTGGCCAATGACGTCCGCCTCATGGGGCGGTCCTTCAAGTATCACCGCCCGCGCGGCGTGCTGACGGCCGGGTCCGAAGAGCCGAACGCGCTCGTGACCCTCGGGCGTGGCGCGGCTAGCGTGCCGAATGTGCGCGCGACCCAGGCCGAGATATTCGAAGGTCTCGAGGTGCAAAGCCAGAACCGCTGGCCGAACCTCCGCTGGGACGCGCTTTCGGTCAACGACCTCGCAGCGCCCGTTCTCAGCGCGGGCTTCTATTACAAGACCTTCATGTGGCCGCGCGCCTTCTGGGAAGGACTCTACGAGCCTCTGATCCGCCGTGCGGCCGGTCTTGGCGCGCTCTCGGGCCTTTCGAACGACGAGCCCTACGAAAAGGCCTTCGCCTTCTGCGACCTCCTTGTGATCGGGGCAGGTCCCGCCGGGCTCATGGCCGCGCTCGTCGCCGCGCGCGCAGGCGCAGACGTGATCCTCGCCGACGAGGATACCCGCCCCGGCGGCCGCCTCCTGGCCGAAACCGAAGCGGTCGACGGCGTCCCGGGGCCCGTCTGGGCGGGGCAGGTGGCCGCCGAACTTGCCGCCATGCCGAACGTGCGGCTGATGATGCGCACGACCGTGACCGGCGCCTATGACGGCGGCACGTTCGGCGCGCTCGAACGCGTCGGGCTGCACCGCGCACCCGCTCCGCATCTGCCGCGCGAATGCTTCTGGCGCATCGTGGCCCGCCGCGCGATCCTCTGCGCCGGCGCGATCGAACGGCCCGTGGCCTTCCCCGACAACGACCGCCCAGGCATCATGACGGCCGGTGCGGTCCGGGCCTATCTCAACCGCTGGGGCGTCGCCCCGGGGCGCGAGGTCACGGTTTTTGGCAACAACGACGACGCCCACCGCACCGCGCGCGATCTGGCCGAAGCTGGCGTCACCGTCGCGGGCTTGATCGACGCGCGCGATGCCATCCGCGCCGGCGGGGATTTCCCGGTCTTCTCGGGCGGGCGGGTGACGGCCACCAAGGGCCGTCTCGGGCTCGAGGCGATCACGGTCGAACATTCCGGCGGCAGCCGCGTGATCCGCACCGATTGCCTCGCCATGTCGGGCGGCTGGAACCCCACGGTCCATCTGACCTGCCACATGAATGGTCGCCCGGTCTGGGACGACACCATCCTCTCCTTTGTCCCGCGCGATGGCGCCATTCCCGGAATGACCGTCGCCGGCGCGGCACGCGGCATCTTCTCGACCCATGAGTGCCTCGCCGACGGGCGCGACCGGGCGATTGCCGTGCTCGCCGACCTCGGTCGCACAGCCCCCGAGGTCGACCTGCCGCTGGCCGAGGATCAGCCCTACCGGATCGAGCCGCTCTGGGTCGTGGAGGGCAAGGGCCGCAAGTGGCTCGACTTCCAGAATGACGTGACTGCCCGCGACGTCAGGCTTGCCGCGCAGGAAAACTACCGGTCGGTCGAGCACATGAAGCGATACACGACGCAAGGAATGGCGACCGACCAGGGCAAGAATTCCAATGTAAGTGCCCTCGCA
>JBEIDZ010000211.1:0-5618 GCA_040383215.1 Paracoccaceae bacterium
CAGGGGCGCGGCCTCCCCCACTGGGCGCGCCCTCCTGCCGGCCACCCGGGCCGACACCTTCGCACCGGCGGCCCCCCCGCCCCCCCGCCGCCTCCCCCCCGCCACACTCGACTCCCGCCCCCCGGGCGGCGCCACGCTCGCCGTCCGCGGCCGCGCGCTCATGCTCGTGCGCAATGTCGGGCTCCTGATGACCACCCCCGCCATCCTCGACCGCGACGGCGTGGAGGTTCCCGAAGGCCTGATGGATGCCATGGTCACCGCACTCTGTGCCCTGCATGACCTCAGCCGCCCCGGCGGGCCGGTCAACTCCCCCGCTGGCGCGATCTACATCGTCAAGCCCAAGCTGCACGGCCCCGAGGAAACCGCCTTCGCCGTCCAGACGTTCGACCGGGTCGAGGCCGTGCTCGGCCTGGCTCCGAACACGATCCGCATCGGGCTCATGGACGAAGAACGCCGCACCTCGGCCAATCTCGCGGAATGCATCCGCGCCGCCCGCGCGCGGCTCTGCTTCGTCAATACCGGCTTTCTCGACCGGACCGGCGACGAGATCCACACCAGCATGGAAGCCGGCCCCCTCCTGCCCAAGGGCGAGATGAAGACCGCGCCCTGGCTCATCGCCTACGAGGACCGCAACGTCGAATGCGCGCTCGCCTGCGGCCTCTCGGGGCGCGCCCAGATCGGCAAGGGCATGTGGGCCGCGCCCGACCGTATGGCCGACATGCTCGCCCAGAAGATCGCCCATCCCCGCGCCGGCGCCTCCTGCGCGTGGGTGCCCTCGCCCACGGCGGCCGTGCTGCATGCCACACATTACCACCGCGTCGACGTCGCCGCCCGCCAGACCGAACGCGCCGGCAGCGCGCCCCGCGCCGGTCTCGATGCGCTGCTCACGATCCCCCTCGCCGCCGGCCGCAGCTTTACCCCGGCTGAGATCGCGGCAGAGACCGACAACAACGTCCAGGGCATCCTTGGCTATGTCGTGCGCTGGATCGATCAGGGCATCGGCTGCTCCAAGGTGCCTGACATCCACGACATCGCCCTTATGGAGGACCGTGCCACCTGCCGCATCTCGGCCCAGGCCCTGGCCAACTGGCTGCGTCATGGCCTGATCACCGAAGTCGCCCTTGCCGAAACCTTCCGCCGCATGGCCGCCGTGGTGGACCGCCAGAACGCCGCCGACCCCGCCTATCACCCGATGGCGCCCGCCTGCGACGGAATCGCCTTCCAGGCGGCATGTGAACTCGTCTTCAAGGGGAGGGTCCAGCCTTCGGGATATACGGAACCCGTCCTGCATCGTCGGCGCCAGGACCAGAAAGTCGCCGGCAGCCGGTAGCGAATTCGACGTCACCGATCATGGCTCTCTGCTGCCTCATCAGGCGTGGCGGGGTGGAGTGTCGGCGTCCGGCTTTGGCACTGTGTCTCAAGTCTGGACATTTGCCCGATCGGTCAAGTCATGAATTGCATCGACTGAAGGCGGAATGCGCTGCTCGCGGGCGCGGGATGTCGCATCCAGATCCTTGATCCGACAGAAGACTTATCCCCGTCATTCCGGACGGTCCGCGACACGGTGTAGCCCGGGTCGCAGTCGGTTGGAGAACCATCGTGAACCGCGATTGGTCCCTGTCCGTCACATCATGATGTGGTCAGGGCAAAAGGATCGTGCTGCCGGTGGTCAACCGGGATTCGAGCGCGCGGTGGGCGGCTGCGACCTCATCGAGGGGGAAACGCTGGTCGACCGAAATCCGGATCACGCCGGACGTGACAAGGCCGAAGAGGTCGGCCGCCATCTGCTGGCAGGTCGCATGGTCGGCGACATGGGTGAAGAGGGTGGGCCGGGTGATCTTGAGCGAGCCCTTTGCAGCGAGCACGGAGATGTCGAAGGGCGGGACCTTGCCGCTGGCATTGCCGAAGGAGATGAACATGCCGAGAGGGCGCAGGCTGTTCAGCGAGCCTTCGAAGGTGTCACGGCCGACGGAATCCATCACCACATCGACGCCGCGGCCGCCGGTGAGGCGGCGTACCTCGGCTGCGAAGTCGGGGGTGGCGCGGTAGTTGATCGCATGGGTTGCGCCATGGGCGAGCGCGAGGGCGCATTTCTCGTCCGATCCGGCGGTGGCGATGAGGGTGATCCCTTCGGCGCGGGCCCATTGGCAGGCGATGAGGCCGACGCCGCCGGCCGCGGCGTGGAAGAGCACGGTGTCACCGCGCGCGATGGGCGTGGTGCGGCGGAAGAGGTAATGCGCAGTCAGCCCCTTGAGCATCATTGCGGCCCCTTCCTCGAACCCGATGGCGTCGGGCAGGGGGCAGACCTGGGCCGCGGGCATCACGCGGACCTGCGTGTAGGCGCCGGGGGGATTGGCGGCATAGGCTGCACGGTCGCCGGGGCGCAGATGGGTGACGCCCTCGCCCACGGCCTCGACCACGCCTGCCGCCTCCATCCCCAGAGCGGCGGGCAGTTGCATCGGGTAGAGGCCGGAGCGCTGGTAGCAGTCGATGAAGTTGAGCCCGATGGCGTGGTGGCGGATCCGGATCTGGCCGGGGCCGGGATCGCCCACGGCGCGGTCCTCGAGACGCAGCACCTCGGGGCCGCCATGGGCGTGGATGACGACGGTGCGGGCGGTGGCGGTCATGGGCGGGCTCCTTGTGCTGGCGCGCGGCAGTCTAGCGCGGCGGGCGGCGGCGTCGAGCGGCAGATCGGGCGGGAGGCTCTGCGCAGGACGGCGTCGGAATCGACGAGCCGGAGGTCGGGTCCCTGTCGCTTTCGCCGGCGGGCTGGGGCAGAGTAGGGCTGGCTGAGCCTGAAGGAGCGGGAACCGATGAGCGATGCGCTGAAGACCGATGTGCGGGCCCTTGTCGTGGGCGGGGGCGCGGTGGGCACGTCGATCGCCTATCATCTGGCGCGGGCGGGCTGGGGCGAGGTGATGCTGCTCGAACGCGACGAGCTGACCAGCGGGTCGACCTGGCATGCGGCGGGGCTTCTGCCTTTGTTCAACATGTCCTATGCCACCACGCATATCCACAAGTATTCGGTCGATTTCTACAAGACGCTCGAGGCGGAGACGGGGCTCAACGCGGGCTTCCATGTCGTGGGCAACCTGCGCATGGCGCAGACCCGGGCGCGGATGGACGAATACATGCTCTATTCCACCACGGCCGAGACCTGCGGCGTGCATCACGAATTCCTGACACCGGCCGAGATTGCCGCACGCTGGCCGCTTGTCAGGACCGAAGACCTGATCGGCGCGCTGTTTCATCCGCAGGACGGCTATATCAACCCCGCCGACGTGACCATGGCGATGGCAAAGGGCGCGCGGCAGCGGGGCGTGCTGATCGCGCGCAAGTGGCAGGTCGAGGGCTATGCCTGGGCGGGCGATCACTGGCAGGTGGCGGTCACGCGGATGGAGGAGAAGGGCGGCAACCTTGTCGCCTCGGACGAACGCGCGGTGATCCGGGCCGAGCATGTGGTGACCGCAACCGGCAACCATGCGCAGCGCACGGCGCGGCTTCTGGGGTTGAAGATTCCGGCGATCCCGGTCGAGCATCAGTATATCGTGACCGAACCCGACCCTGTGCTGGTGGCGTGGCGTGAGAGTCATCCGCCCCACCCGGTGCTGCGCGATGCCGATGCGCACTGGTATGTGCGCGAGGAGCGGGGGGGCTGGATCCTCGGCCCCTATGAACAGGGGGCGCCGGCGCGTTTTGCCTATGGAGTGCCGGAAAGTTTCCGGGCCGATCTCTTCCCGCTCGACCTCGAACGGATCGAGGAGGAATACATGAGCTTCATCCACCGCATCCCGAGTGCCGAGACGGTGGGGCTGAAGGATGATTTCAACGGGCCGATCTGCTATACGCCTGACGGCAATCCGCTGGTCGGGCCCGCGCCGGGCCTGCGCAACATGTGGCTGGCGGAGGGGTTTTCCTTCGGGATCACCGCGGCCGGGGGGACGGGGCATTATCTGGCGCAGATGATGGTCGAGGGCGAGGCCGGGATCGACATGGCCTCGCTCGACCCCAGGCGCTACGGGTCCTGGATGACGACGGAGTATGCGGCGCGCAAGAACGAGGAATGCTATTCCCACGTCTTCATCCTGCATCACCCCGACGAAGAGCGCGAGGCCTGCCGGCCGCTGCGCACCGCACCCGCCTATGACCGGCAGAAGGCGCGGGGCGCGCAGTTCGGGCAGGTCGATGGCTGGGAGCGGCCGATCTATTACGGCCCGCCCGATGCGCCGGCGGATTTCGACCATCAGGCGCGCTCCTTCCGCCGGGGCGGCTGGTGGCCCCATGCGGTGGCCGAGGCGCGCGCGATCCGCGAGGGCGTGGGGCTGATCGACGCGACCGCCTTTGCCAAGCACCGCATCAGCGGGCCGGGGGCGACGGCGTTTCTGGACTGGTACACGACCAACCGGCTGCCGAAGGTCGGCCGGATCAACCTGACCTATGCCCTGACCGACGCAGGGACGGTGCGCAGCGAATACACCATCGTCCGGATGGGCGAGAACGACTATACCCTGATCTCGGCCGGGGCCTGGAATGCCTATGATGAGGATGTCCTTTATGCCGCGATCATGGAGAAGGAGGAGGAGTTCGGCCGGATCAACGAAGAGGACGTGACCACGAAATGGGGCGTCTTTGCCATCGCCGGGCCGAAGTCGCGCGATGTGCTGCGCGCCGTGATCCGCGATGCCGACCCGGCGACGGCGCTGTCGAATGCGCGGTTTCCCTGGCTGTCGGCGCGGCGGATCGAGCTGGGGATGTGCCCGGTGACGGCGATCCGCGTGGCCTATACGGGCGAGCTCGGCTGGGAGCTGCACCATCCGATCGAGATGCAGAACTACCTCTTCGATCTGCTGGAAAAGGCGGGCGCGCCGCAGGGCATGACGCTGGTCGGGGCACGGGCGCAGAACTGGCTGAGACAGGAAAAGAGCTACCGCGCCTTCGGCAACGAACTGGGGCGCGATGCGACCCCGCTCGAGGCGGATCTCGCGCGTTTCGTCGATCTCTCCAAGGATTTCCGCGGCAAGGCGGCGATGGAGAAGATGGGCATCCGGTCGCTCTGCGTGACGGTGCTGATCGACGGGCCGGCGGACGCCGATCCCTGGGGCAAGGAGGCGCTTTATGCCGCGGACGGGGTGACGCGGGTCGGCCGGCTGACGTCGGGCGGCTATTCCGTTGTCTTCGGCCGGCAGATCGGCCTGGGCTATGTGCGCCCCGATCTTGCGACATCGGGCACGCGGCTCAAGGTCAGGATGCTGCGCGAGCTCTGGGATGCCGAGGTGACCGTCGACAGCCCACATGATCCGCAGAATGCCCGCCTGCGCGCCGACGGTTAAGGGAAGCTTCCGTTAACCCCCATTCTTTGTCCCCAAATATCCCGGGGGGAGCGCGGCACGCGCGGGGGGCAGCGCCCCCCCCTTTCGCGGGGCCAAGACCGGTTGCGGCGCTGGGCGCGGCGCGCCTGCCACGCCGCCCAGGCGGCGGGCGAACCGGCGAAGGCGTTGAGGCTCACGTCGCCGCCGATTCCGGGCACGCGGCCGGTGCCGGAATACTGCCAGAACACCCAAGGCGTTCCGGGAAAGCTCTCGGCGGGATGGGCGGCGGTCGAGCGCAGCCAGAATTCC
>JBEIDZ010000212.1:0-5608 GCA_040383215.1 Paracoccaceae bacterium
GACAAGCCCGCCGGGATCACCTCGGCTGCGGTTGTCGAGGTGGTCCGGCGGGCCTTCGACGCCCGCAAGGCCGGCCATGCCGGAACGCTTGACCCCGCGGCGACGGGTGTGCTCGCGATCGCCTTCGGAGAAGCGACCAAGACCATCCCCCATGTCACCGATGCGCTGAAGGCCTATGACTTCCGGGTCCGCTTCGGTCAGGGGACAACCACAGACGACGCCGAGGGCGACATCACGGCCACGAGTGACCACCGGCCCACGGATGCCGCCATCGAGGCCGCGCTGCCGCGCTTTCGGGGTGCCGTCATGCAGGTGCCGCCGGCCTTTTCGGCCGTCAAGGTGGGCGGTGCGCGGGCCTATGACCTCGCGCGCGACGGTCAGGTGCCCGAGCTTGCGGCCCGCCCGCTCAGGATCGAGACGCTGGAGATGACGGGCCGTCCCGATGCCGACCATGCCGATTTCAGGATGGTCTGTGGCAAGGGCGGCTATGTCCGCGCCGTGGCGCGCGACCTCGGAGAGGCGCTTGGCACGCCGGCCCATGTGACCACGCTCAGACGGGTGTGGTCCGGACCCTTCCGCGCCGACGATGCCCTGCCGCTGGCCGAGATCGTGCGCCTCGCCGGCACTGCGGAGATCGGGGCGCTGGTCCTGCCGCTTGAAATCGGTCTGGCGGGACTGCCGCGGGTGGAATGTCCGGACACGAGCATCCCCCGGCTTCGCCACGGCAACCCGGCCGCCGTCTGGCCGGGCGATGTTCCCGCGGGCGGACTGGCCTGGGTCAGCCAGGGGGGACGGGCCGTCGCTCTGGGACGTGTCATCGGCGGGATGCTGCATCCCGACCGGGTCTTTGCCGCATGAGCCCCGCCCTGCGGCACAGGCCGCCGGCCCCCCCGGCAAAGGGCCAAGGAGCAGGCCGGTGATCGAGCGGGATTTCCTGATGGGCGATGCGGCCTCGGTTGCCGTCTATTCGGACTGCGAACGGTATCGCTACGCGCTGACCCGCGTCTGGCGGCCAGACGGTGAACGGGCGCTTTTCGTCATGCTGAACCCCTCGACCGCGACCGAGACGCGCAACGATCCCACCGTTGCCCGCTGCGAACGCCGGGCGCGGATGCTCGGTCTCGGGGCCTACAGGGTCGTCAATATCTTTGCCTGGCGGGCGACTGACCCGCGCGCCATGCGGGCGGCGGCGGATCCGGTCGGTCCGGACAACGATGCCGCGATCCTTGACGGTGCAGCCTGGGCCGACATGATCATCTGCGCATGGGGAACGCATGGGGCACACCGGGGCCGCGGACCGGCGGTCGAACATCTGCTGCGCGCAACCGGGCGGCCTCTGGCGGTGCTGGGGCTGACGCAGGCCGGCCATCCGCAGCATCCGCTCTACATCGGATTTGACCGGCAGCCCGTGGTCTGGGCCGCGCCGGGGGCGCTGCCCGACTGACCCCCGCGCCTGTCGGGCAGGGGTCGCGCGACCCTTGGGATGGTGCGCGCGCGCGCGGGTCAGATATCTCCGTTTTCGGCCAGCACACGGGCGATTTCGCGCCGCACCAGTTTGCGCAGGTTCCGGGTGATCCGTTCCCCCAGGGCCCCGTTGAGTTCCTGGTGGATCACGTCCGCCACGATCCGGCGAAGCGCCGTCTCATCGGGCATCGCGCGCTCTGCCGTCATCCGCGGCGTGGCATGGCGCGGCGTGTCGGCTGCCGGTCCGGGGCGGGTGCCGGCCGTATCGGCCGCGCCTGGCCGGGATGGCGCAGCGGCCGCCCCCGGTGCCCGCGCCCCCGCGGCATGGCGAAAGGCCGGTTCGGCACCGACCGCTGCCGCCTGCTGGGACCGGAACACCGGTCCATCGCCGCGCAACGGCGCGACCGGTTCGCCCCGTCCGAACCGCGGCGGGTCCCTGTCCGGCGACGACTGTCCCGGGGCGGTCCTGTCCGCATGAAACACGGGATGCCCGGTCACATCGGCCCGCACGGGATGGATCGTCCTGATGCCGGATGCGGGCGTGGCGGGCGGCACCTTCGGTTCCACGACGCGCAGCGCCGCGGTCAGGACAAGCCTGTCCTGCACCGACACCGGCCGCAGCACGCCGCCGTTGGCCGCGGCTGCCGCAACCAGACGTTCGCCGGTGTCGTCGGTCACCAGCCGGCGGACCAGGGCCAGCACCTCTTCGCCTTCACCTGTCGTGGCATTGTCGGACATGCGTGATCCCGCGCTCTTTTTTCCACTCTAGCCAGTCCTTGCCGGGCCCACAACGCTGTCGTGCCTGCGTGCGTCCGCATCACGGCGAACCGATCGCCTCCAGCACCCGGTCAAGCGCCTCTCCCTGCGGCGAAAGCCGCGCGGGCGCGTCATCGACAAGGTTGTAATAGGCCGTCGGGTCGTAAATCTGCACCCGCAGGTTCAGGTCCTCGGCCGTCAGAAGCCCCATCGTGGCCAGCAGCGCATAGCTTGCCTTCGTCTCCTCGTACTGGGCCGAAATCTGGTTGGCCCGCGCATCGAGAAGCTCCTGTTCCGCATCGAGCACATCCAGCGTGGTCCGCGCGCCCAGCGTCGCCTCCTCGCGGATACCCTCGAAGGCCTTGCGCGCCGCGCGCACCCCTTCGGCCGTCGCCACGATATTGGCCCGCGCCACTTCGAGGAACGAATAGGCATTGGCCAGGTTCTGTTCGATCCGCTGCGACGTTACCAGCAGCGCCGACCGCGCCGCATCCCGCTGCGCAATGGCCTGACGCACCTGACTCGACAGGCGGCCACCCTGATAGATCGGGCCCGATAACCTCAGTCCGAGGCCCACGGTTCGTGTCTCATCTTCGTCGATTGCCACTTGCGCTTCGACACCCAGAGACGGATTCATCGCCGCTTCGGCGCGCAGGATAGTCAGTTCCGCCGCAGCGACTTTATGCTGCGCCTGCAAAAGCGCCGGATGGTTACGCAGCGCGATTCCCTTGGCCTCGGGGATAGACCGCGTCACCGAAACGGGCGGCGCAGGTTCGAGATTGCCGGGCGCTCGCCCCACGGCCGCACGGAACTCCTCCACCGCCCGGAAATAGGCCCCCTGTTCGACGGCGAGTTCGGTCTGCGCCGCTGCCAGCCGCGCCTCGGCCTGCGCCACATCGGTCAGCGTGACCTCGCCCACCTCGAACCGGTCCCGCGCCGCGCGCAACTGTTCGGTGATCAGCCGCACGTTGTTTTCGCGCAGCGTCACGAATTCCTGCGCCCGCTGCAGATCGACATAGGCCTCGACGATCCGGTAAAGCACCTGTTGTTCGATATCGAGCAGCGACTGCCGCGTGGCCAGCACTTCCTCCTTCTGCGCATCAATAGCAAGCCGGGTTGCGCCGCCGTCGTAAAGGACGAGCGAGGCCAATAGTCCCAATGAAGCCGTTAGGCCGAAAGCACCGATATTGTCCTGGGTATATACGTCCGGACCGAAGCGCGAATCATACCCGGCATTCGCCTTTGCGACCCACTCCACCACCGGCAGCAGCGCCCCAACCGCCTGCGCTACGTCCTCGTCGGCCACGCGCAACAGCGCGCGGTTCTGTTCCAAGAGCCCGCTCGCCTCATAGCCATAGGCCAAAGCGTCGGCCAGCGTCTCGGCCCGCAGGGGGGCCGCCGTCAGGGCCAGCGCCGCCAGCGATGCCCAGACCGTTCTCATCGTCCACGCCATGCCGTCACCCCGCCTGATCCGCCGCCCTGCACCCGGCGCCTCACAGCGCAAAGGCCCGCGCCCGCGCAAAGCCCGGCAGCACCGGCGCCCCTGCGTTGAAACCGAACCGCCAGCTCACCCGGCCATCGGTCTTCAGCCCCAGCCGAACCGCACCGACCCCGTCCTCGGCAAAGATCGCGACAATCCGCCCGCCCTCGCGCAGCTGCTCCAGAAGCGCCAGAGGCACCTCCTCGACCGCGCCTTCGATCAGGATCGCGTCATAGGGCGCGCTTTTCGCCGCGCCCCCGGACAACGGCCCGGTCATCACTGCCGCATTGTCCACGCCCTGATCCGACAGGTTGCCCTGCGCCGCGTCGGCCCGCGCCGCGTCATCCTCGACTGCGACCACCACCTCGGCCAGCCGTGCCAGAACGGCGGTCGAATAGCCCAGCCCGCAGGCCACATCCAGCACCACATCGCCGCGCTGGATGTCCGCCATCTCGATCATCTTGGCGAATGTCCGTGGGTCAAGCAGCACCCGCCCGCCCCCGATATCGAGCATCTCGCCCGCATAGGCCACCTCGCGCAGCGCCGCCGGCACAAAGGCCTCGCGCGGCACATTGAGCATCGCCGCAATGATCGGGAATTTCGTCACGTCCGACGGACGGACCTGCGTATCCACCATCATCCGTCGCCGGGTATCGAAGTCCGCCACGGGCCCCACTCTTCTCGTCATGACCTTGGCGATGTGATGCCACATCGCACCCGCACGGGCAACGGACAACTCGCCCCGTTCACGTCACACCTGCACCATCAGCCGCGCCCGCAACGCCGCGACCCGGGCGCGCAGGTCCGCCCCGATGGCCCCCTCCCGCGGCGCGTCGCGCAAGGTCTCGACCCACTCCGCCGGCGGGCCCGCAAACCGCTTCGCCCCCTCCCAGCGCAGGGCGCGCAGCACCTCCTGCGCCGGCCCGGACAGCCGGTCGGGGATGTCCTGCCCCGCCAGCACGCCCCAGACCCCGGTCCAGAGCCGCCCGACCGACCAGGGATTGTACCCCCCGCCCCCCAGCACCAGGTATCGCGGCGCCATCCCCCGCAGGGCTGCGACAATCGCCCAATGCGCATTGTTCGACAGCGCCAGCTTGGATTGCGGGTCCTCCGTCACCCCGTCCGCCCCGCATTGCAGCACCACCGCATCGGGGCGAAAGGCCGCAACCGCCGGCAGGATCAGCGCCTCGCGCACCAGCGCCATCTCGGCGTCGTGAAAGCCCCGCGGCACCGGCAGGTTGAAGACCTGACCCACCCCGCGGTCCTCCAGCGCCCCCGTCCGCGGCCAGCGGTTCTCCTCGTGGACCGAAATCATCAGCACATCGGGATCGTCCGCAAAGGCCAGTTCCACCCCGTCGGGGTGATGCGCGTCGATATCGACATAGGCCACCCGCGCCGCGCCATGATGGCGCAGCGACAGGATCGCCAGCACCGGATCGTTGAAATAGCAAAATCCGTTCGCCCGGTCCGGCAGGCCGTGATGCGTCCCCCCCGCCGGGGCAAAGACCGTGCCGCCGCCCGCCAGCAACTCTCCCGCCAGGATCGCCCCCCCGGCCGAGGTCGCGGGCCGCCGGAACATCTCGGCAAAGACCGGGTTCGCCGCCGTCCCGATGTGATGGCGCGCGCGCACCTCCGCGCTCACCGCCTGCTCCGCCTCGGCCCGCATCAGGGCTGCGACATAATCGGCGGTGTGAAACGCCCTCAGCGCGGCCGGCCTCGCCCGCGGGCTTGCGACATAGCTCGCCTCCGTCAGCCAGCCCAGCGCCCGCGACAGGTCCATGACCGTCGACACCCGCGGAATGCGCAGCGGATGCCAGCCGCCATAGCTCGAATGCCGGTAGATCTCCGATCCGATGAAGCGCGGCCCGATAAAGCGCGGCCCGATGCAGCGCGGGCCCTCAGAGCCCA
>JBEIDZ010000213.1:0-5607 GCA_040383215.1 Paracoccaceae bacterium
CGGCCTCTTCGGCGGTGACGGCGACGACCCCGCCCTCGCCGTCAGACTCCGGTTCCCCGTCCATCCCGGCCCCGGCAGCGCCTGACGACTCTGTCCCGGCGATTGCCCCGGCCACGAGTGCAGCCGCCGCCGTTGCAGCCGCGTCGGGCACAGGTGTATCGCCCGCGGCATCGGAAGGACCGACCGGGTCGCCTGCAACAGCGACCAGTTCCCCGTTTTCCTCGTCAACCACATCCGGGGGGGGACCCTCGTCCGGCAGGGCAGGGCTGGCCGTCCCTGCCACCTCAGGACCTTCCCCCGGGGGGGCGAGCGGGATTGCAACCGGTCCGGCCGCCGGCGCAGCGGCAGGATCGGCCCCCCTGCCGAAAAAGCGCGACACGACATTGTCTGTCCTGCCCAGCCAGAGCGCCGCAACCAGCAGCGCCAGAACAAGAAGTCCCATCAGGATCGGCAGCAGCAGCCGCGGTCTGCCACGGTTCGGGGCAAATGCGGGCTTCGCCTTCGCCCTGCCCGGACCCGCTTCGCCCTGCCGCTGCGGCAACGGAAAACCCGCGACCCTCGCGTCCGGGTCGGTGGCCGGCGCTGCCGCCGGTCGCGGCTGTGCGAACGGCACCACCCGCGCCGATCCGCCCTCCGCATCGGCCCCGCCCGGCGATCCGCCCGGCCCGGCCACGGCAGCCGGCCCCGCCAGCTTTGTCCGTGGTTCGGGCGCGGTGGGCGGCGTGGCCCGCAGGGGTGGCGGAACTTTGCCCCGCGCAGGCTCGGTCGCCTGTTTTGCAATCAGCGGCGGCAGGGTCCTGCGCCCCTCTGCAGGTGCCGACACCGGTGCCGCAGGCGCGGTTGCCGCCCGCGCCCCACCCCCCCCTGCCACCGCCGAACCCGGTCTGCTCCGCGACGCAAAGACGACAGCCAGCTCCTCCGCGCCTGCCCCCTCCGCATCAGCGATGTCTCTGCCCGTCACCTTGTCCCGACCGGCGCTGCCGTCCCGTTCCTCAGCCGGCGCTGCGGGCGGAACTTCCCGCCCGGTTCCGGTCAGCCCCGTCTCTCCTGCGGCTTCCCGGGGCTCTGCCGCAGCGGCCGGGGGGCCGGGCGGGTGCGGTGCGGGCAAAGTTTCCCGCTCCTCCGCCGCGCCGTCTGCGGTCTCGCCCGCCGCCTGGTCCCTGGCATCCGCCACGTCCGGCGCGCTGGCAAGGGTCACCTCCGCCAGGTCCCTCACCGTCCCCCCGTCCGGGCCCGGCCCGGGCTCTGCAGCGGCCCGGCCCGACCGGGCGATGATACGCAATGCCACCGTGTCGCGTTCGACCTCTTCGCCCGCCGGCAGCAGCGTGGCCGCGACCTTCGTCGGCCCGAAAAAAGGCTCGCCGACAAACTCGAACTCGCCGGGAATGGCAGCAAAGCTGACCGGCCCAAAGCGGTGGTCAAGCGCAAAGCTTTCAGCCTCGTCCAGCGTCTCGCGCGCCACAGCGGCGATATAGGTCCGCCCCCCGCCCCGTGACACGTCCCAGGCAAGCTCGTCGATCGCATAGGGCGTTGCCCCCTCAAGCGCCGCCCTGATCTGTTCCTCGCTGGCGCGGGCGGTATCGATCGACAGATACCGGATCTGGTCGTTGGGCAGGACGATCTTGGACCGCAGCCCTGCAGGGTCAAGCGCAATCGCCGTCCGCCGCAGGATCGAAAGCTCACCGCCAAGATCAGGCGAATCCAGGGCGACTTCGCCCACAATCGTCCAGCCCGTACCCGAACGATGCAGGAGGCGAATCCCCTCGAAAGACAGCGACAGGGCGAAACTCGGCTTCATCGGCGCCCTTTAGCATGGGTGAACGGGCCGCGGAACCGGGCTCTTTCCCCGTTCCAGCAGTTTCCCGCCGGTCAGGCGCCTCCGGTCGGCCCACACGAAGAGGTGGCTTGCACTTTTCCCCGCAAGCCGTCCAAGGATGAACCCGGTGCCAGTCTCGGGCATCGACCGACAGTCCCGGAAGGAGCCGTCATGAATGCCATCCTCTCTCCCGCACTTGCCATCATCCTGATGGCGACCTCTGCCCTGGCGGATGAACTGCCGCGCCGGATTACCGTCACCGGCGAAGGCAATATCAGCGCCGCCCCCGATACCGCCTGGGTGAACATCGGCGTTTCCCACCGCGCCACCACCGCCAGAGAGGCGGTCGCAGCGATGAGCGCGGGCATGTCCGGAGTGATTGCGGAACTGACTGCCGCGGGTATTGCCGAAACCGACATCCAGACCGGCCAGCTCTCCCTCTATCCGTATTTCGACGATCTCAACAACACTCCGACGCAGCAGGTGCTGGGCTATACCGCCTCGATTTCGGTGGATGTCCGCGTCCGCGACCTCGACAATACCGGAGCGATCCTCGACGCGGTCGTCTCGGAAGGGGCCAATACCTTCGGCGGCATCCGTTTCGACCTCTCCGATCCCGCCGATGCCTATGCCCAGGCGCGGCGCTCGGCGGTCGCCGATGGCCGCTCCAAGGCCGAACTCTTCGCCGATGCCGCCGGCGTGAAACTCGGCCAGCTCGTGAACCTCAGCGAAAACGCCTATTATTCGCAGCCCGTGATGGCCGAAGCGCGCTACGATGGCCCTGCCGCCGCCGTGCCCGTCTCTCCCGGCGAGGTCAGCTACGCCGTCCAGGTCACGATGGTCTACGACATCACCGACTGACGCGGGGCGCAGGGCGGGTCCCCCGGGACCCGCCCCACTCTGCCTCAGGCCGTGGCCTTGGCCAGCGCCTGGTCGAGATCGGCGATGATGTCCTCCACATCCTCGATCCCGATCGACAGCCGCACCACATTGTCCGACGCCCCCGCCGCCGCGCGCTGCTCGGGCGTGAGCTGCCGGTGCGTGGTCGACGCCGAATGGATCACAAGGCTGCGCGTATCGCCGAGGTTGGCCACATGGCTGAACAGCCCCAGCGCATTGACGAACTTCACGCAGGCCTCGTAGCCCCCCTTCATCGCGAAAGTGAAGATCGCGCCCGCCCCCTTGGGGCAGATGCGTTTCGCCCGCGCATTGTAGGGCGATGAGGCCAGCCCCGCATAGGTCACGAACTCGACCCGCGGATCGGCCTCGAGCCAGGCGGCCACCTTCTGCGCATTCTCGACATGCCGCGCCATTCGCAGGGACAGCGTCTCGATTCCCATCAGCGTGTAATGCGCGCCCTGCGGGTTCATCGTCATGCCCAGGTCGCGCAGCCCCACCGCGATGCCGTGAAAGGTGAAGGCCATCGCCCCAAGCGCGGCATGGAAGTTCAGCCCGTGATAGGCCGGCTCCGGCCCGGCGAGCGACGGGAAGCGGCCCGGAACCGCCGACCAGTCGAACTTGCCCGAATCGACCACGCAGCCGCCGGTGACCGTGCCGTTGCCGGTCAGGTACTTGGTTGTCGAATGAACGACGATGGTCGCCCCATGCTCGATCGGGCGACACAGGTACGGTGTGGCCGAGGTATTGTCGACGATCACCGGCACGCCGGCCGCATCGGCGATGGCGGCAATCGCGGGCAGGTCGGTGACATAGCCGCCCGGGTTGGCGATCGATTCGCAGAAGACCGCGCGCGTATCGGCGTCGATTGCCGCCTTCAGAGCGGCATGATCCTCGAAATCGACGAACTTGGCCGACCAGCCGAACTTGCGGATCGTGTTGGTGAACTGCTGCACCGTCCCGCCGTAAAGCCGGGTCGAGGCCACGATGTTGCGCCCCGGCGCCATCAGTGGAAAGAGCGCCATGATCTGCGCCGCATGGCCCGAGGAACAGCAGAACGCACCCGCTCCGCCTTCGAGCGCGGCAATCCGCTCGGCCAGTGCCCCCACAGTCGGGTTGGTCAGGCGCGAATAGATGTAGCCCACCTCGGCCAGGTTGAACAGCGCGGCCGCATGGTCGGCATCGCGGAACACATAGGCCGTGGTCTGGTAGATCGGCACCTGCCGGGCGCCCGTCGCCGGGTCGGGCTTGGCGCCGGCATGGATCTGCAGCGTGTCGAAACCGGGTTTGCGCGTCATCTTCCCTCCTCTGGCCGCCTCGCGGCTTTTCTCGATCAACTCGGTGTAGTTTAGGCGGATTGAACCCGCCGCTCAACAGAACTCTTGGGCCCGCACCCGCCGCCCGTTCTAGCGCAGCCAGAGCCCAGCCTGCCGCAGCCGGTTGCGGATCACCTGCTCGCGCCGGGGCAGCGCGGCGCGGTCGAACATGGCCCGCGCCTGCCGGCCGCCCCCCTGATAGACCATCTTGCGGACCGCAGGATAGCCCTTCAGCAGCGCCCTGACCGGTTTCGGCGCCGTCACCGCCTCGAGTACGGCCACCGCCCGGTCGCTTTCCCGCGCATAAAGCAGCGGGAATGTGCGGTAATGGCAGGTCACCGCGCCGTCGAGCCCCGCAAGCTCCGGCCCCGGCCGCCCGCCGCCCAGGGAATGCACGACCAGCGGCAGCACCACCTGGTCAAGCCAGGGGTCCAGCGGCTGAAGCGCCAGTTCCGGCGGCGGATCGTCCCGCACCGCCACCGCCCAGTCCAGGAACCGTGCGCCAAAGACCGCCGGATCGGCGCCGAAGAACCAGCCCGCGTTGAAATAAAGATAACGCCGCCAGTATTCGTCGGGCTGGCTCAGGTCCAGCGAGCTTGCGAAATCCAGCCCGAAACGGTCATAGAGCGATTTCCATGTTGCGCCGTAGCCAGGCCAGTACACATCCTCGAGCGGCCAGGTCCCCTCGCGCCGCATCGAAGCCGCGGGGCGTGCAAAGTCGAAGCCGACATCGCCGATCTCCGACAGGATCAGCGTATCGGTGTCCAGAAACAGGAAAGGCTCACCCGGCGGCAGCACGGCAAGCCCCTCGATCTTGTTGCCCTGCGGATAGGCCGCGCCGAAGTGGCGGCTCTCGAAGGGTGCGATCTCGGCCCCGTGCTCGGCCAGCGCGGCACGAAACGGCCCAGGCAGGCGCGGGTCCCCGGGCCAGAGCGGCCCCGGCTGCGGCTCGGCCACGATCAGCCGCCCGGCGAATCCCGGCGCGCTCGCCCGCAGGGACGCCGCCAGGATCAGCGCCTCATATTGCAGCCGCCCGGCCTGGCCTACGATCATGATGTTGAACGGCCGGCGCACACTGTCTCTCCTCTGTCCCCGTCCCGAACAGCCCCCGCCGGCCGGCTCGCAATCCCCGGCCGGCTCTGTCCCGACCATCGCCGCAGCGGCGTGATTAAGGCAAGGCCGAACCCGCACGGCACCCCGTCGCGTGATCGCGCCTTGACCTGCAGCCCGCCCTCATGATCAGCAGGGCAGGGGGCAGCCCTTGCCTCCCTCTCGGGGAAGGAAAGACCCATGCCAGAACCGCCGCGCCGCGCGCTCGTCACCGGTACGGCCGGCTTCATCGGCTTCCACCTCGCCCGCCTCCTCCTGGCCGAGGGCTTCACCGTCCACGGCTATGACGGCATGACGGATTACTACGACGTCACGCTCAAGCGCCGCCGCCACGCGATGCTTCTCGCCCAGCCCGGCTTCACCGCGACCGAAGCCATGCTCGAGGATCAGGCGCTCTTCGACCGCACCGCCGACGCCTTTGCCCCCGACATCATCATCCACCTCGCCGCGCAGGCGGGCGTGCGCTAC
>JBEIDZ010000214.1:0-5598 GCA_040383215.1 Paracoccaceae bacterium
TATCACATGGGGCGGGATGCGCATGTGGTGGGCGATATGTCCTGTCCGCCGCTTGGCCCCGGCGATCTTCTGGTGGTGAGCGCGGGGCCCGGCGCCTTTTCGACGGTGCTGGGGCTGATGGGTGTCGCGCGCGGCGCGGGTGCGGCGATTGCCTGCGTGACCGCCCGGCCCGAGGGTGCGGCACCGCGCGGGGCCGATCATGTGCTGGTGATTCCGGCGCAGACCATGGCGGATGATCGGGGTGCGGCGGCGACCTCGATCCTGCCGATGGGGTCGCTGTTCGAGGGGGCGCAGTACCTGACCTTCGAGCTTCTGATCCTGCGGCTGCGCGACAGGCTGGGCGTGGCGCCAGAGGCGATGCGCGCCCGGCACACGAATCTGGAATAGGCCGATGGGCTGGCAGGACCGCTTTTCGCTGGCCGGACGCAAGGCCATGGTCACCGGCGCCTCGAAGGGGATCGGCGCCGAGATTGCCCGGGTGTTTGCCGATGCCGGCGCCGATGTCGTGGCGGTCGCGCGCGATGCAGAGGGGCTGGAGGAGACGGCCGGGGCCGTCCGCGCGCTGGGCCGGCGTTGCCTGACGGTGGCGGAAGACCTTGGCTTGCCGGAGGGGCCCGGGCGCGCGGCGCGGGCCGCGCTGGAGGCCTGGGGGACGATCGACATCCTGGTCAATTCGGCGGGGATCGCGCGGATCGCGCCGGCGCTGGACCTGAGCCTTGCGGACTGGGAAGCGACAATGGCAGTGAACCTGCGCGCGCCCTTTCTGCTGGCGCAGGCGCTGGCGCCCGGGATGATCGCGCAGCGCTGGGGAAAGATCGTCAACATCAGTTCCCAGACCGGGGTGATCGCGCTGGACGACCATGCCGCCTATGCCGCGTCCAAGGGCGGGCTGAATGCGCTGACCAAGTCGCTGGCGGCGGAATGGGCACGGCACAATGTGCAGGTCAATGCGATCTGTCCCACGGTGATCCTGACGCCGATGGGGCGCGAAGTCTGGGGGCCGCCCGAGAAATCGGCCCCGATGATTGCCGCGACGCCCTTGCGCCGGTTTGGCGAGCCGGTCGAAGTGGCGGATCTGGCGCTTTACCTTGCCTCGCCGGCGGCGGAACTCGTGAACGGTGCGATCGTGATGATCGAGGGGGGCTATTCCATTGTCTGACACGGCGCGGGTTGGCGGGTTGGCGAGGTTGCCCTTCGCACCGGATGCCGACTGGGCCTTTGCGCGATACGAGGCGGTGCGGGACCGGCTGCCGGTGGCCCGCTTTGCGGGGACGGCCGGACGGGCCGACACGCTGGCCGATCTGGCGGACCGCTACGACGGGTTCATCTTTGATGCCTTCGGGGTGCTGAATGTCGGTGACACGCCGATTCCCGGGGCCGTGGAGCGGCTGGCCGCGCTGCGGCGGATGGGCAAGCGGATGGTGGTGCTGACGAATGCCGCCTCCTACACACGGGCGGCGGCGCTGGCCAAGTATCGTCGTCTTGGCTTTGACTTCGGTCCCGAAGAGGTCGTCTCGTCCCGTGACGTGGCGGCGGCCCGGCTGGAGCGGGTGGCGCCGGGCGCGCTTTGGGCCGCGATCACGGCAGAGGGTGACGATCTGGCCGACATTCCGGCGCGCTGCCGGGACATACTTGACGATCCCGGCGCGCTTGATGCGGCAGAGGGGGTGCTGTTCCTGTCATCGGCGCGCTGGACGCTGGCGGCGCAGGCGCGGCTGATTGCGGCGCTGAAGGCCCGGCCGCGGCCGGTGGTGGTGGCCAATCCCGATATCGTCGCCCCACGGGAAGGAGGGCTGACGCTGGAGCCGGGTGCGTTCGCGCATGACCTGGCCGATGCGACGGGGTCGAGGCCGGTGCATTTCGGCAAGCCCTTTGCCGAGGCCTTTGCCGATGCGCTGGCGTGGCTGGGCGGGCTGTCGCCCGGGCGGGTGGCGATGGTGGGCGACACGCTGCATACCGATGTGCTGGGCGGGGCCGCGGCGGGGACGGGGACGGTGCTGATCCTGGCGCACGGGCTTTTCCGCGGGCGGGATGTGGCGGGGTATGTCCGGCGATCGGGGATCGTGCCGGACTGGATGGTGAGAACGACATGATGCCGGGCGAGCGGCGGACCGGCGGCACAGGCGGCATGGAGCGGATTTGGGAATGAAGATCGAGTCCGTTGATTTCTTTTATCTTTCGATGCCCGAGGTGACGACGGCGGCGGACGGGTCGCAGGATGCGCTGGTGGTGCGCGTCGCGGCAGGCGGGCTGATCGGCTGGGGCGAATGCGAAGCCTCGCCGCTGGTGTCGATCGCGGCCTTTGTCGCGCCCATGTCGCACGGCGCGTGCCGGCCGGTCTCGGCCTCGGTCTTGGGGCGCAGGCTCGACGGGCCTGACGACATCCGCGCCATGGCGGCGGATGTGGCCTACAATTCGATGGACCTTTTGCAGGCCGCGCATACCTGGTCGGGGGTCGAGATGGCGCTCTGGGACCTGCTGGGAAAGGCGCGGGGCGAGCCGGCCTGGCGGCTTCTGGGCTATGACCGGGCCTTTCCCAAGGTCCCCTATGCCTCGGTCCTCTTCGGGGCGACGGCGCAGGAGTCGCTGGAGCGGGCGCGGGCGATCCGGGCCGATGGGTTCCGGGCGGCGAAGTTCGGCTGGGCGCCCTTCGGGGCCTCTCTATCGGGCGACATCGACCAGCTCGATGCCGCGCGCGAGGGGCTGGGGCCGGATGGCATCCTCCTGATCGACGCGGGCCAGATCTTCGGCGAGGATGTCGAGGCCGCGGCGGCGCGGCTGCCGGCGATGGAGCGCAACAGGGTGACCTGGTTCGAGGAGCCATTCGCCGGCGAGGCGCTTGAAGCCTATGGTGCGCTGGCGCGGCGGTCCGGGGCGGTTGCGATCGCGGGGGGCGAGGCTGCGCATAACCGCTTCATGGCGCGCCATCTGATCGACATCGGGGGCGTGGGCTATATCCAGATCGATTGCGGGCGGATCGGGGGGCTCGGCCCCGCGCGGGAGGTGGCCCTCCATGCCGCGGCCAAGGGGGTCAGCTATGTCAACCATACCTTCACCTCGAACCTCGCACTCTCGGCCTCGCTGCAACCCTATGCGGGGCTCGAGGCGCATCGGATCTGCGAATATCCGACGGGGCTGCAACCGCTTGCCCGCGACCTGACGGTGGAGCGCATCCTGCCCGATGGCGAGGGGCTGATCCATGTGCCCGACGCGCCCGGGCTGGGGATCGAGGTGAGCGCGGCGGCGCTGGCGACCTATCGCGTGCCGGTCGAGATCAGGGTGCAGGGCAGGACGGTCTTTGCCGGCTGAGCCGGATCAGGCACGAGGAAACTGCTCCAAGAGTTCATCTCGGCTCAAGCGGCAACCGCCCGGATGTCCGGTCCATCATCGGCGCAACTGAGAGACGTGCCGCGCGGGCGAGCGTGCCGCTCGCTCGCGTCCTCCCGCGGCTCGCCCTGCGGTCCTGCCGGCATTGCCGTCCTGCGCTCCGGGGTCCGGCACGGTGCCGGTGCTGCCCGCTGAGTGCTTCCGGCCGGCGGGAGCGTGCACCCAGGCTGCAACAGGATGCACCAAGGGCACGTCGTCCCAGCCGGTCCTTTGCCCCCTCGATATCTGCCAGCAGAGAGACACCATGCCCGCCTCTGACCCCAGGCACACGCGGATCGTGACCCGGCTCAAGACGCGCGGCAGGCTGCACAAACTCGCGCTGGTCGCGATCGCCCGCGGATTCGCCACCATCGCAAACGCGATCCTGAAGAATGGTGTCCAACGGCAGCCTCACCTCTGCGGATTGACCCGGTTGCAATATGGCCTTCGCCGGGCGGCGGTTGTCGGAACAGCGCTTCCGCCGGGCGCGTTCCCGCATCACCGAGGCCGGGCTGGACAGTAGCTTGTTCAGGCCGGGCGCAGCGCGTCACGCATCCAGGCCAGCCGCGCCGGCGGCACCAGGCCCAGGTTGTAGAAGTTAAGGTCATCGGCATGCGGCACGGCGGCCGCCACGCGGCCGGCGAGGTCGGCTGCATCGGCCAGGTTGGGATGGAAGAGCTGGAATCCCGCCGTCAGCCGCTTGCCGCGGCCGAGTGCAGCCTTCACCGGGGCGAGCAGCGCGCCGATCCGTTCCGGTGGGGCAAAATAGGCGCAATAGAGCACCCCGCCCAGATGCGGGGCGAGGGCGGCGATATCCAGGCCGCCGGCCCATGATCCGTCGTAATCGATGACCGCCAGTTCGGTGGCGGAGGATACGCCAGCCGCGACCTGTTCCACGAGCCCGGTCACCGCCTGTGGCCGCCACCGCAGGAAGGCGGCAAGTGCAGGCTCGCCGTCGAAGGCGGCAGGACCCGCTGCGGGGAAGCCGGGAAAGCTGCGGTGCGGCAGCGGCCGCGCAAAGGCGGCGTCGAGCAGCGCCGCGACCCGTGCGCGGGCCTCGGCGAAGGGCACTCCGGCGGCAGTCGCTGCCTGTCGGCAATGGTCGCAAAAGCAAAGTCCCAGCAGGAAATCGTCCTCGGGCGTCAGGCCAAGCCCGTCCTTCTCATGGTGGAAACCATGCGAAAATCCCATGAATTCCGGGGTTTCAAGTTCGATCCGATCAGGCGCATAGACCTCGGCCACCTCGTTCACGAGGGTTGCCACATAGTCGCGCGCGGCAGGGCTGCTGGGGCACAGGGCATAGACATGCGGATCGCCATGGGCTGTGCGCATGACGTGGTCGGGGTGCGCCATACCGAGCCGCGTGTTGTGCAGGCAGACCGTCCAGCAACTGACATCCGGTCCGCCGGCGTTGCGCCGGTCAACCAGCGCTGCCAGATAGTCGCCCTCTGCCGCCACGACATCGGCCTGCAGTGCCCGGATCGTCCGGCCCTGCCAGCGGGCGGGGTCGAGACGGTAGTAGACCGTGCCGTCCTGCGGGAAATAGACCTTGCGGCGCGGGTTGCCGGGCTGCAGGAAGCGGCCCGCGTGGTACGAGGTCGCCAGGCTGACGCAATTGCCACCCGCCTGCACGATGCGGTCCAGTGCGGTGGCCAGCCCGATGTCGTGGAGGTCCCAAGGGTAGGCCCAGACCGAGACGCGGGCCATCTAGAGGGCCTCCCACCGGCTGGCGATCACCATCCCGCGCGGGACCAGACGGCGGGGGTAACTGACGACCTCGCCCAGCACATCCTCAAGCGGCGTCGGCATCTCGGCCAACGCAAGGACGGAGGCATCCCCTGCAGCCCCCGCGCCCAGATGCCCAAGGTCGGGCCGGCCAAGCGCCAGGGCGGCGCGGGTCGTGGTGGCGGCGACGACTTCGGTCAAGGGCAGGCCCAAAGACAGGAACTTGGTCATCGTGCGCAACAGGTCCCAGGCGGGGCCGTTGATGCACATCGCGTGGACGTCAGAGGAAATCGTGTCGGGTACGAACCCTGCTGCCAGTGCCTTGTGTGCGGTGTCCCACGAAAACGAACCCATTCCGTGGCCCACGTCGAACAACACGCCCCGCGCCCGGGCGCGCAGAACCGCCTCACGCAGGCGCCCGTTGCCCTCCCCCGGGGCGTTGGGAAACGGGCGGAAGCAGTGGGTCAGCACGTCGCCGGGGCGCAGGCGGTCGACCACATCGGCATA
>JBEIDZ010000215.1:0-5536 GCA_040383215.1 Paracoccaceae bacterium
AGGAGCTTGGGTTCGACGAAGGAATTGCGTTTCTTCGCGTGGAGCCCCGGATCACGCGTGACGAGCGCAACGGTATCCTGAATGTCGAGTTCGCCATCATCCGTGGGCCGCGGGTCTTTGTCGAGCGGATCGATATCGAGGGAAACACCACGACGCTGGACCGTGTGATCCGCAACCAGGTGCAGCAGGTGGAGGGCGATCCGTTCAATCCGCGTGCGATCAAGGCGAGTGCAGATCGCATCCGCGCGCTCGACTTCTTCTCGGATTCCTCGGTCGAGGCGAGGCAGGGTTCGCGCGAAGATCAGGTGGTCATCGATGTCAACGTTGTCGAGAAGCCGACCGGTTCGCTGTCGTTCGGGGCGAACTATTCGACCGACAACGGCTTTGCGCTGGTCGCAAGCTTTACCGAGCGCAATTTTCTGGGTCGCGGGCAGGTCCTTGACTTCTCGTTTGCGGCGGGGGCCGAAAACCGGCAGTTCCAGTTCGAGTTCGAGGAACCGCAGTTCACCGGCCGGGAAGTCAGCCTGGGATTCGGCACCGGTTACCGGACGACCGACAACCAGTTTGCGCTTTACGATACCGTCAATTTCTTTGTTTCGCCGTCACTGGGGTTTCCCTTGGGAGAACGCGGCCGGCTTCGCCTGTCGGCGCAGGGCGAGTTTGCCGATCTGCTGGACGTCCAGGGCAAGAGGACGGACAAACCGGAGAATCGGGCGAGTCTTCTGATCTTCGATGAGGCGGAAGAGGGCCGCGTCTGGAATTACGGTGTCGGCTATACCTACAGTTTCGACACGCGTCGCAACGGGCTGGAAGAGAACGGCGGATTCGTGCTTCGGTTCGGGCAGGACTTTGCGACCGGTGACACGACCTTTGTGCGGACGTCCGCCTTGGCTGCCTATGAGCGGAGGGTACTTGGCGAAGACCTTGTGCTGCGCGCGACGCTGGAAGGTGGACATCTGGAATACCTGGAGGGGAGCAGCCGCGTAACCGACAGGTATTTCATGGGCGGGCGGATCATGCGCGGGTTCGAGCCGAAGGGGATAGGTCCGCGTGACGCCGATACCGGCGATGCCCTGGGTGGCGACAGTTTTGCCGTGGTCCGGCTCGAGGCGGAGTTCCCGATCGGCTTCCCGGAGGAATACGGGATCACGGGCGGCGCGTTTGTCGACTATGGGTCGGTCTGGGATGTCGGCGATTTCGGATCGCTGGGTGCCGACAAGGTGCTGTACAACGATTTCACGCCCCGGGCGGTGGCGGGGCTATCGCTGTTCTGGAACACGCCCTTCGGGCCGCTGCGGTTCAACTTTACCGAGGCGCTTCTGGCCGAGGAGCAGGACGAGCCGCGGTTCTTCGACCTCACGGTTTCGACGACGTTCTGATGCGCCTGCTTCGGGCGGTCATGCTGGCGCTGGTCTGTTGCACGGGGCCGGTGGCTGGGCAGGAGGTTGCGCAGGCCGATCGTCTGACGCTGGGTCAGGTCAGAACGCCGGTCCTGGTTGTCGATCTTGACCGGCTGTTTGTGGAGTCGCTGTTCGGCCAGCGTGTCACGGCCAGGCTGAACGAGGCGAAGGCGGCCCTGCGCCGCGAAAATGACCGGATCACGTCTGCACTGACGGAAGAGGAGCGCAGCCTGACGGAGCGGAGGGCGACGATGCCCGCCGCCGAGTTCGGGGCGATGGCCGAGGAATTCGACGCCCGTGTGCAGGCGATCCGGGCCGAACAGGACGCCAAGAACGGCAGCCTGAACCAGCGCCTGACGGAGGAGCAGGACCTGTTCATCCGGGTTTCGCGGCCCTTACTTGACGAGTTGATGCGGCGCGCGGGAGCGGTGGTGATTCTGGACCGGCGGATCGTGCTGGCCCGGGTCGATGCGGTCGATGTCACGGAAGAGGCGATTGCGGAGATTGATGCGCGGATCGGGGATGGGGCCGCCCTGCTGGCGCCGGCGGAGGCGGCGCCGGAGCCTGCGCCGGGCGAACCTGTGCCGACACCGTAAGGCGCGGGTTGCCGGTCCGTGGCAGGCTTGCTAGGGGAGGCGGGCCTTGCTGCCGCGAAAAGGCCGGGCCTGCGACGCGAGAAAAGGAACTTTTATGACCGATACCGCAGACGCGGCTGAGCCTGTGACCGAGGCCGATATCCAGCTGATCCAGAGGATCCTGCCGCATCGTTATCCGTTCCTGATGGTGGACCGCGTCATCGGCATCTCCGGCACCGAGCGGGCGACCGGGATCAAGAACGTCACCTTCAACGAGCCCCATTTCCAGGGACATTTCCCCGGCGAGCCGATCATGCCGGGCGTGACGATTGTCGAGGCCATGGGACAGACGGCCGCGGTGATGGTGGGCGCGACGCTGCGGCTTTATGGTGGCAAGCTGTTGATCTATTTCATGGCGCTCGACAGTTGCAAGTTCCGCCGCAAGGTGGTGCCCGGCGACCAACTGAGAATCGAGGTCACGACGCTGCGCGGCAAGCCCGGCGGGCGGGTCTGGCGGTTCAAGGGGGAGGCGACAGTCGAGGGAGAACTGGCCGCCGAGGCCGAGTTCATGGCGATGATCGACATGAAGGACGCCTGATGGCGGAGGTCCACCCTTCGGCGGTGGTCGACCCTGCCGCGCGGCTGGCCGAGAGCGTGCGCGTCGGGCCCTTCTGCGTGATCGGACCCGAGGTCGTGCTGCATGCGGGCGTGGAGATCAGGTCGCATGTCGTGGTGGCAGGGGCGACCGAGATCGGACCGGGGACAGTGGTCTTTCCCTTTGCGGTGCTGGGCGAGATTCCGCAGGATCTGAAATATGGCGGCGAGAAGACGCGGCTGGTGATCGGGGCGCGCAACCGTATCCGCGAACATGTCACGATGAATGCCGGCACGGCGCATGGAGGGGGGGTCACGCGGATCGGCGATGACGGGCTGTTCATGGCGGGCTGCCACATCGCGCATGACGTGACGGTGGGCGACCGGGTCATCGTGGTCAATTCCTCGGCCGTGGCGGGGCATTGCGTGATCGGGGATGACGCGATCGTGGGGGGGCTTTCGGGCGTGCATCAATGGGTGCGGATCGGGCGGGGGGCAATCATCGGCGCCTGCACGATGGTGACGCATGACGTGATCCCCCATGGCCTGGTGCATGGCGCGCGGGGGGAACTGGAAGGCGTCAATCTTGTCGGGCTCAAGCGCCGTGGTGTGACCCGCGAGGAGATTGCGGCGGTGCGCGCGGCCTTTGATGCGCTGCGCGACGGCGAGGGGGCTTTCGCCGATCGGGTGGAGGCGCTGTCCACGACCGGGAGCGAGCTGGTGCGCGAGATCGTCGACTTCGTGCGCGCGCCTTCGCACCGGCAGTTCCTGACGCCGGGATGATGTGGCGGGGCTGAGATGCTCGCCCTGATCGCGGGGATGGGGGGTTTGCCGGGGGCGCTTCTGGCGCGGCTTGGGGGCCAGGCGGTGTTGGTCTGCGAAATCGAGGGGTTTCCGGCCGATCTGCCCGAGGAGGTGCCGCGGCTGCGGTTCCGGGTCGAGCGGCTTGCGGCCTTTCTGACGCATCTGAAGGCGAAGGGGGTGACGCGGGTCTGCATGGCGGGGGCGATCCGGCGTCCACGGCTGCGTTTCTCGGCGATCGGTTTGTCGACCTGGCCGATTGTGCCGCGGGTCTTGCGCGCGATCCGGATGGGCGATGACGGGCTTCTGCGCGAGGTGGTGGCGATCTTCGAGGAGCGCGGCATCGCGGTTGTCGGTGCCGCGGAACTGGCGCCGGATTTGCTGCCCGCCGCAGGCGTGCCGACACGGGCCGGACCGGCAGATGTGCATCGCGCGGATGCGCGGGCGGGCGAGGCGGTCGTCGCCGCGATGGGAGAGAGCGACAGTGGGCAGGCCTGCGTGATGGCCAGGGGCCGGGTCGTCGCGCGCGAGGGCCGGGCGGGAACGGATGCGATGCTGCGGGCGCTGGGGCCGCACCCCCTTCCGCCCCGGCCGAGGGTGGCAGAGGCCGACGGGCTGGCCTGGCCGCTCGACCTGGCTGGCGGGATGGTGGCGGAGGCGGCAGACTGGCTCTCGGGTTCGCCAGGCGACGGGCTGCCGGCGGCGGGGGGGCTCTTGTTCAAGGCGCCAAAGCCTGGGCAGGAGCGGCGGGTGGACCTGCCGGTCATCGGGCCGGGAACGGTCGCGGGCGCGCGGCAGGCCGGGCTTGCCGGCATCGTGATCGAGGCCGGAGGGGTGATGGTGCTTGACCTTGCCGGGGTGGTGGCGGCCTGCGACGAGGCCGGGTTGTTCCTCTGGGTGCGGCCGCATGGCGGATAGGAGGATCAAGGTCTTTCTGGTCGCGGGTGAACCCTCGGGCGACCGTCTGGGCGGGGCGCTGATGGCCGGGTTCCGGGAGCTTGCGCCCGGTGTGCAGTTCAGCGGCGTGGGCGGACCCGAGATGGCGGCGGCGGGGCTCGCGAGCCTTTTTCCGATGCAGGAATTGTCGGTGATGGGGATCGCCGAGATCGCGCCGAAGTATTTCCACCTCAGGCGGCGTATCCGCGAGACGGCGGAGGCGGTGCTGGAGATGCGGCCCGATGTGCTTGTCACGATCGATTCGCCGGATTTCTGCCTGCGCGTGGCGCAGATCGTGAAGCTGCGGTCAGCGATCAGGACCGTCCATTATGTGGCCCCGACGGTCTGGGCCTGGCGGCCAGGGCGGGCCGAGAAGATGGCGAAAGTCGTCGATCAGGTGCTCGCGCTTTTCCCCTTCGAGCCGCCTCTGATGCAGGCGGCGGGGATGGCGTGCGACTTTGTCGGCCATCCGGTTGTGGCCGAACCCGTGGCGAGCGCCGGGGAAGCGGCGGCGCTGCGGGCAGATCTGGGCGGCGGGCCGCTGCTGCTGGCCCTGCCGGGGTCCCGTCGGGGCGAGGTTGCGCGGCTTTCGGGGCGGTTCGGGGCGGCGCTCGGCCTCGTGGCAGCGGCACGGCCCGGCGCGCGGGTCGTGGTGCCGGCGGCGGCCGCGGTGGTGGCCGAGGTGCGGGGGGCGGTGGCCGACTGGCCGGTGCCTGTCACGCTGATCGACCCGGCCGACGACCGGGGTGGCGGGCGCAAGCGCGCGGCCTTCCGGGCGGCGGACGTGGCGCTTGCAGCCTCGGGCACGGTGTCGCTGGAACTGGCGGCGTGCGGGACGCCGATGGTGATCGGCTATGACATGAACCTGGTCACGCGGGCGATCATGGCGCGGATGATGCTGATCGACACGGTGACGCTCGTGAACATCGTGAGCGGGACCCGGGTCGTGCCGGAATTTCTTGGCAGTGCCTGCCGGCCCGAGCCGATGGCCGAGGCGCTGTTGCAGGTGCTTGATGCGCCTGGGGCGCAGCGGGCAGCAATGGGCGTGACGATGGAGCGGCTGGGGCTGGGCGGCGAGGCACCGGGGTTGCGGGCGGCGCGGGCGGTGCTGGCGCGGATCGGTCAGGTCCGGCCGGACCAGATCCAGCCGCCACCGAGCACACGGCTGCCGTCGGGGTCGTAGAAGACGCAGGCCTGGCCGGGCGAAACGCCTTCTTCGGCAAGGGTCAG
>JBEIDZ010000216.1:0-5530 GCA_040383215.1 Paracoccaceae bacterium
ATGGAACTGGTGACCGCCCGGTTCGGCCATGTCGCCCGCGTCCTGGCCGAACCGGGCCGCGGCCTGGTGGCCGAGGCCGGGATGATCGCGGCCGAGGTCGTGCTTGTCGGCCGCAAGTCCGAGCGTGACATGCACCGCTGGGTCTATCTCTCCATCGGCCGCTTCTCGGGCCTGGCCGAGACCGAGGGCGAGGCGATCCGCTACCAGTTCGTCACCCCCCGCGACGGCGACCCGACGGGCCCCTGCATCGTCGCCGGGCCCTCCTGCGACTCCGCCGACGTGCTCTATGAAAAGCGGCCCATGCAACTGCCGCTCACGCTGAAGGGCGGCGACCGCATCCTGATCCGCAACACCGGAGCCTATACCTCGACCTATTCCTCGGTCTGCTTCAACGGCTTCCCCCCGCTTGATGTCGTCACAATCTGAAATCCCCGCCGGCGGGAAGGGCACCCCCTGTCCTTCCTGCCGGCCCGCGTCCCTGCCGCCTTTACACGCCCGTCCGGCCCGCTAGGGTAAGGCGACGTCCGCCGCCAGGAACGCATTCCCCGTGAGCCAGATCACCGACCACCCGTTGCGCTACGCGCTCTCGAACGAGCTTCACGCCCGGCCCTTCCCGGTCGTGTCGGCGCCCTCGCGCGCGGCCTATCTCGCGCTGAAACCCACGCAGAACGCCGCAGCGCGCGACCGCGGCGCCGACCGTGCCCATCTCATCGCGCTGCTCGACCGTTTCGGCGCCCAGCATCCCCAGCCCGGTGCCACCCACTGGTTCGGCCAGCTTGGCCGGCACAAGCTGAAATGGGAAAGCCACACCGAATTCGTCACTTACACGCTGTTCATCGACGGGCTCGACCCGCGCCCCTTCGACCCGGCAAGTTTCGATCTCTTCCCCGCCGACTGGCTTGCCCAGGCGCCCGGCGCGCGCATCACCTCGACCCTGATCCGGATCGAGACTCTGTCCGACGAACAGGACGTCATCGCCAAGGCCGATTCCTGGTTTGTCGCCGAAAGCCTGGCCCTGTCGCGCGTTATCGACGGCGAACTGATCATCGGCGCCGATTTCCGCATCGACCCCGCCGGCCACATGCGCATGGCGATCTTTGCCCGCGATGGCGTCAGCGAACGCCGCATCGGCCGTATCGTCCAGCGCCTGTGCGAGATCGAGACCTACAAGTCGATGTCCATGCTCGGCCTTGCCCGCGCCCGCGACATGGGCGCCGAGATGGGCCAGATCGACACCAAGCTTTCGGCCCTGCTCGACGACATGTGCGGAGAGATGCCGGCGCCCGAACAGACCCTTGCCCAGCTTCTGGCCGTCTCCGCCCAACTCGAGAACCTGATCGCGCGCTCAAGCTTCCGCTTCGGCGCGACCGGTGCCTATGAAACGCTCGTCCACCAGCGGATCGAGGCGCTGCGCGAGGCCCGCTTCGAAGGCCGCCAGACCTTTGCCGAATTCATGGCCCGCCGCTATGACCCTGCCATGCGCACGGTGCAGTCGACCGCACAGCGGCTCAAGGCGATGTCGGACCGCGCCATCCGCGCGGGCGACCTTCTGCGCACGCGCGTGGATGTGCAGCGTTCTGCTCAGAACCAGCAGGTCCTGGCCAGCATGGACAAGCGCGCCGACTTGCAACTGCGGCTCCAGCGCACGGTCGAAGGGCTGTCGGTCGTGGCCATCAGCTACTACGCGCTGAACCTCGCCCTCTACGTGCTCAAGCCGCTCGGGCACCGTTTCGAGATCGCCGACCCGGTGCTTGCTGCGATCACGACACCCGTGGTTGTCGCGCTCGTCTGGCTGATCGTACGCCGCATCCGGCGCCGCTGGGAATAGCTCAGCGTCCGCGGATGCGCGGGTCCAGCGCATCGCGCAGCCCGTCGCCGATATAGTTCACCGCCAGCACGGTGAGCGAGATGCAGAGCCCCGGCCAGATCACCCGTTCGGGGAAATCCGCCATCCGGTCGACGCTGTCGAACAGAAGCTTGCCCCAGGTCGGGAAATCCGAAGGAAAGCCGAGGCCCAGAAAGGACAGCGCGCTTTCCGTGATGATCGCATTGGCGAGCCCCAGCGTGGCCGAGACCATGATGGGAGAGAGCACGTTCGGCAGGACATGGCGCGTGATGATCCGCCGCGGCGGCGTCCCGATCGACCGAGCGGCGAGCACGAATTCACGCTCCTTCAGCGCCAGCACGTCGCCCCGGACGATGCGCGCCGTATGCATCCATGACGTGATCCCGATCACCGTCACGATCAGGATGAAGATCCCCGTCTCGGGCCCGAAGGCGGCGCGCAGGCTGTCGCGGAACAGAAGCATCATGACAAGGAGGAGCGGCAAGAGCGGCAGCGCCAGCATGAGGTCCGTGAACCGCATCAGGACCCCGTCAAGACGGCGGAAATAACCCGCGATCACCCCGATCAGCGTGCCGAGGACGAGGCTCAGCGCCATCGCGGTCCAGCCCACCGCAAGGCTCACCTGTCCGCCCCGGATCAGGTTGGCGAGAAGATCGCGCCCCAACTGGTCGGTGCCAAGCGGATGGGCCCATGACACCTTCGCCGTGCCGTCCCAGAGCGCGGCATAGACCGGCCGCATGTCCTTGTTGCGCACGTCAAGCGCGGTGGGGTCGACCGGCCAGACCCAGGGGCCGGCCACCACGAAAAGCGTGATGAAGATCAGGAAGGCCCCGCCGATCACCGCGCCGCGGTGGTTGCGGAACTGGTCCCAGACGTCGCGCCATTGCGACCGGACGGGCAGGGCCACATCAGTCATAACGGATCCTCGGGTCGAGCATGCCGTAAAGCAGGTCGGCGATCAGGTTGAAGGCTACGATCAGCACCGCAAAGATGAAGGTCAGCGTCTGCACCATCGGAAGGTCGTTGGCATGGATCGCCGTGATCAGAAGCTGGCCCACGCCGTTCACCTTGAACACCTGTTCGGTGATGATCGCCCCGCCAAAGACGGTCGGCACGCCAAGCGCAATCACCGTCACGACCGGGATCAGCGAATTGCGCAGCACATGGCGCAGCACGACGACCTTTTCGCGCATCCCTTTGGCGCGGGCGGTGCGCACATAATCCTGCGTGAGGTTGTCCAGCATCGCCGCCCGCATGTAGCGGCTGATCTGGCTGGCGTTGTAGAGCGCCAGCACAAAGACCGGCATCGCCATCTGCTTCAGCTGCTGCACGAAGGACGGCCAGTCCGTCACTTCGAGCTGGGTGTCATAGATCGAGGGAAACCAGCCGAGGTTGACCGAGAAGATCACGATCAGCAGCACCCCGGTAAAGAAGGTCGGCACCGAAAAGCCCACCATCGAGACGAAGGTGCCGATCTGGTCGAACAGCGAATACTGCCTGACCGCCGAGATGATCCCGATCGGAATGGCGATCAGCACGCCCAGCACATAGGCCATGCCCACGACCCAGAGCGTCTGCGGCAGCCTTTGCAGGATGATGTCCATCACCGGCGACTTGAACTGCCACGAGATCACCCGCGCCTCGCCCGCGGCGAATGTCGTTCCGAAAAGGTGGTCGATCAGCACCTGCGGTTCGACCACAAAGAACTGGTAGAGCCAGAGCCCGAAGCGCACATGCACCGGCTGGTCAAGGCCAAGTGCCGCGCGCATCTCTTCGCGCACCTCGGGCGGGATCGTCAGCGGCTGGTCCGCCAGCGGGTCGCCCGGCGCCATGTCGAGCAGGAGGAAGATCACGAGCGCGATGAACACGAGCGTCGGCACCGCCATGATCAGCCGCCGGATCGTGTAGGTCAGCATCGCTTGCCCCGTGATATGAAAGGGCAGGGCGGGGATATCCCCGCCCTGCGCAGCGGCGCCCGAAGGCGCAAGCGGGTCACTCCACGCGGTACCAGTCGGCCGCGTTCCAGAGCTCGCTGTCCCAGGCGTTCATCAGCACCCCGCCCAGCGTGTTGGCATGGGCCGAGACGCGGCCGCGGTGGATCAGCGGGATGATGATGTTGCTGTCCCTGGTCAGCCAGTCGTTCATCGCGATGGCAATCTCGCCGCGCTTTGCCGGGTCACGCTCGGCGGCAAGCTGGGCGACCAGCGCCTCATAGGCCGGATCGCAGATGCGGTTGATGTTTTCGCCCTGCCAGCCGTTGTCCGGACCCGGAATCTTGTCGCAGGTATAGGCGGCAAGATAGGCCTGCGGGTCGTTGCCTTCGAAGTTGTTGGTGTACATCTGGATGTCGGCATAGAACTTCTGGAACGTGTCGGGGCTCGCCGGATCGCCGCCGAAGAAGACGCCCGCATCGATGTTGCGCAGCTCGACCTCGACACCGATCCTGTTCCAGGCATCCTTGACCAGCGCCTGAACATCCTGCCGGACGGCATTGGTCGAGGTCTGGTAAAGCACGCTCAGCCGCACGCCATCGGCATTCTCGCGCACGCCGTCGCCATCGGCGTCGGTGAACCCCGCCTCTTCGAGCAGCGCCATCGCGCGGTCAAGATCCTGCGTCAGGCAGCCCGTATTGTCCGAGGCATAAAGCGCCGGCGCGGGCACGAGGTTGCAGGTCGGCTGGCCCGAGGGCCCATAGCCCACATCGACCAGAAGCTGCCGGTCGATCGCGATCGACAGTGCCTCGCGCACCCGCGCATCCGTCAGGAAGGGATGCGGATGCTTGACCGTCGACCGCTCGCCCTCGGGCAGGTCGGCCGAGGGGTCGGTGAGGTTGGCCTCGATCCGCTCCACGTTGGTGCCATAGGACGACACCACCGTGCCCACGCCCGCCGCCGCCATCGCATTGATGACATCGGGGGCCAGCTGCAGGTTCCAGGCATAGTCGAATTCGCCGGTCTCGAGCACGGCGCGGCCCGCGGCGGCCGCATCGCCGCCGCCCTTGAACGTGACCGTCGCAAAGGCCGGCTTGGCAGGGTCGCGGTAATTCGGGTTCGCCGCAAGGCTCACCACGTCATTGGGCAGGAAGTCGGTGACGACAAAGGGACCGGTGCCCACCGGCTTGTTGTTGGCATCGGTGCAGGTCGGCGCGGCCGCGCCCAGGCAATTGGCGAATTGTGCGGCCTGGATGATCGGCGACTGCGCCCCGACAAAGGCGGTATAGGGATAGGGGGTCGGCCCGCCGAACGTCACCTTGACCGTCAGATCGTCCAGCGCCTCGACTGCGGTGATCCCGTCGAACTTGGCGCCCTGCGCGCAGCCGCCGCCTTCGGCGGTGCAATACTGCCAGGTAAAGACCACATCGGCCGCGGTGACAGGCGTCCCGTCCGACCACAGAAGGCCGGGCTTCAGCGTCCAGGTGATCGTCGTCAGGTCCTCGGACACGCCGCCGTTCTGCACGGTGGGAATGTCTGCGGCCAGGAAGGGCACGATCGTCCCGGTATTGTCGAACCGCGCGAGCGGCTCGATGACAAGGCTCGCCGCCTCGATGTCCTTGGTGCCCCCCGACAGGTAGGGGTTCATGATCGACACCGCCTGCCAGTAAAGGATGTTGAGGTTGCCGTCGCTGCCCCGCTCGGCCATCGCGGCCGGAGCGGCGGCCATCACCGCCGCAGCGCCCAGAAGAGC
>JBEIDZ010000217.1:0-5497 GCA_040383215.1 Paracoccaceae bacterium
AGTTCGCGTTCGGCCGATATCCGGGCGACCAATATGAAAACACGATGATCATTACCGAAGATCAGAGCAGTCTGTGCCTCATACATTTAACTGGTCTTACTAATCGAGACAACGCTCGGCGCGTGTGTTTTGACAGGTGAAATGAGGGAGAAAAAAGGCATGGCCGGCACGGACACATATCAGATCCGGATTGGTGAGCGGACCTCGGGCGATCGGGCATGGTTGTCTGGAAAGATGATCCTCGTGTCGGTGTTCTTCCTGTTCTTTTCCGCTTGCACGAAACTCATCCATGATGAGCAGAGCGCCGGAGAAGCCGCGCTGGAAAAAGCGATGGACTATGTCAGTGAAGTATGCAGTTTTCCGGTGGAACTGTCCATTTCCAGCATCACCGAAGCAGTTGTGGACTCGCTTGCGCCTCACAGTCACTTTTTTGAAGTAGCTCTTGAGGCGAGGGCGCAAGACAGGGTGCTCGGCGACATTTATGTTTTCGTGCACAACAACGTCAGATTCATGGGATTTGCAATCATGAACAATGAAATCGCTGGCAGCAGTTTGAGGTGCTGAAATGGGTGTTTGGCTCACCAGAGACGGCGTCGATCATCATGTTGGTGACGCGCCGAGCCCGGTGGCGGCGGCCTGAGAGATCACCGGGACGTCGGACAGAGGAGATCAAAGTGACGCGAGACGCAGAGACAGGCAGGACGGGTATCGTTGGGATCGGACCGGCGACGTTCGGTCTTGCCCTTCTTCTCTCCGGGGCTGCCCTTGCCGATGAACCGTTCAGATACAGCGGCAGCGAGATCAGCGAGATCCTGCAGCAACTTCCGTACGCGGGGTCCGTTCTGGTCAGCGATCTGTTGACCGCCGATGATGTGACGGAGGTCTGTCTCTTTGCAAACGATATGCCCTGGATTGATTTCGAAGTGAGGGGTTGCCTGGTGAACCGAAACTCACTGATCGTCGTGCAGGAAACCGGAGAGTGCAGCTTTGTCCGGCTTAACGGCAGACGGATAAATTTCAGCGAGCTCGAGACCGAGTGCCGTGACATGTCAGCCACGCTGGAATTGCTGTTCTGGACGCAGTTGCAGGATGGGTCAGTTCTGCAAAAGCCGTCCGAGAATACCGTTAAGGTGTATTCGGCAACAATCATCCTGTCTGAACCGGGAGAGCAGTGATGGACGGGCCATTTGTCAGCCCAGTTCGACCAGCAGACGGGATTGGCGAGCGGACGTCGGGCAATCTGGCCTGGTTGTCCGGAAAGATGATCCTCGTGTCGGTGTTCGTCTGGTTATCCGCTGCAAACCCAACATCGGCAGTGGATCGGCAACTCAGGGATACTGTCTATGTGCTGACAGCAGCAGGACGATGTGATAAGGCCTGGGATATATTGTGGCCACTCGTCGAGACAGGAAACTCCGAGGCCGCAGCGCTTCTAATGGTGGACATGGTCGCGAATTTTGGTCCGCCCATTCACTTCAATAGTGATGACGAGGCGATAAATTTCTTTGGTTTTCTGTTGGTTGCATCAATAGGGTTTGTGGTAACCGAAGGAGACGGGGAGATGTTCAATTTCGGAACTCTGCGAAAAGAAGGTCTGGGCGGTATCTGGCCAGCTAATGATGGTATGCCCGCCGTCTGCGTTGCTGTAAATCCGCCCGAGTCATGTATTGAATATGCTTTTGAGAATTCGATTGTTTTCGATGCGGATGAAGTGGGAGCGTTTCTCGAAGCAGGCCTTCGTGATGGAGCGACTGTCACATGCTTTGAAAGGGGATGGTGAGGCCCGACCGGGTCCGATGGATCTCGGCCCGGGGCGTGCGGCGGGGGTCGTGAGGCGCATGTCGGCGCCGCGTCCCCCAGGGCAGGGGGGTCTTGCGGTCATCGTGCTGGCCATTTCAGATGATGCAGGGCAAGGTGCGGCTGGCGAGGTCGAGCCGGTCCGGGACAGAAGGTGAGGCCGGGACGGGGGGAGGATCGGGATGCCACTGGCGATGAACCGCGAGGTCTTTGTCACCTGCGCGGTGACGGGATCGGGGGGGACGCAGGACCGCAGCCCGCATGTGCCGCGGTCGCCGGCGCAGATCGCCGAGAGCGCGATTGCCGCCGCGAAGGCGGGCGCGGCGGTGGTGCATGCCCATGTCCGCGATCCCGAGACGGGCAAGCCCGCGCGGGACCCCGCGCTTTACCGCGAGGTGACGGAGCGCATCCGGGACAGTGCGGTCGATGTGGTGCTGAACCTCACGGCGGGGATGGGGGGGGACCTCGTCTTTGACGGGACCGAGGCGATGAACCGCATGTCGCAGCGGTCCGACATGGCGGGCGCGGCAGAGCGGGTCGCACATGTCGTGGAGTGCCGGCCGGAGATCTGCACGCTTGACTGCGGGACGATGAACTTTGCCGAGGCTGATTATGTGATGGTCAATACCCCTGGCCTTCTGCGCGACATGGCGGCGCGGATGGTGGCCGCGGGCGCGCGGATCGAGATCGAGGCCTTCGACACCGGGCATCTGTGGTTCGCGCGGCAGCTTGTGGCAGAGGGCGTGATCCCCGAGCCCGTGCTGGTGCAGCTTTGCATGGGCGTGCCCTGGGGGGCGCCGGACGACCTCAACACCTTTCTTGCGATGGTCAACAACGTGCCGGCGGGCTGGCACTGGTCGGCCTTTGCGCTGGGGCGCCACGAGATGGCTTACGTCGCGGCGGCGGTTCTGGCGGGGGGCAATGTGCGGGTCGGACTCGAGGACAATCTCTGGCTTGACAAGGGGGTGCTTGCGACCAACGCCCAGCTTGTGGAGCGCGCGGTCGGCATCATCGAGCGGATGGGCGCGCGGGTGATCGGGCCGCAAGAAGTGCGGGCGCGGCTGAAGCTCGAGAAGCGGGGGCCCGCGTGATCGGGGCTACCTATGACGGCGGCCGTGCCGCATGCAAACGACTCTGGCCGCTGGTCCTGTTCCTCTTTCTGCCTGCCTGCATGCCCGATGCCGCCACGCAGCCCGACCGCCGACAGATGTCGCTTCCCGAACAGGCCGAATGCCAGGCCCGCGGCGGCATCATCAGCATTGGCGGGATCATCGGCGCGCAATTCTGCGCCGAACGCCTGCCCGACGCGGGCCGGTTCTGCAGCCGCGCCAGCGACTGCACCGGGCGTTGCGAGGCCGAGACCCGCACCTGCCAGACTTACGGCAACCCTTTTGGCTGTCACAGCTTTCTGGACGAAAACGGCGATGTCCAGACAATCTGCGTCGATTAGAAAGGACCCGCGATGACCTGCAAGGCAGATATCATCAGCCTGCGCCCGGCCCCCAAGCCACTGCGCAGGATGGGGCTGCGCCCCGGCATTCTGGCCTTTGCCCTTCTGGCCGGGCCGCCGGCGGTGCAGGCCCAACAGGTCCGCGACCCCGGCGTGCCGCTGGCCGCGGTGGCCGGTTTCGACCAGAGCCGTCTTGTCGGCGACTGGTTCGAGATCGCCCGCGCCGAGTCTCGCCTCCAGATCGACTGCCACAATGTCACCACCCGGATCGAAGCCCGCGATGACAGCCGCCTGGCGCTGAAACTCGCCTGCCACAAGGGCGCCCCCGATGGCCCGGTCCTGCCCATCGAAGGCGTGCTTGTCGAGCGTGAGCCCGGCCTTTTCCAGTGGCGGCTGGTGCGGTTCTCGAACCTTGGCGAACAGTATCTGGCTGTGCTCTGGGCTGCGCCCGACGACTCCGTCGTGGTGATCGGCTCGCCACAGGGGCAGGTCGGCTGGGTGCTGGCCAAGGCGGAGGACACCGATCCTGCGGCGGGGATCGCCATCCTGCTGGACAACGGCTATGCGCCCCGGTCGATCATCCCGGCCGCCGGGGGGGACCCGTGACATGACCGGCAGGCCCGCCGTCCTCTGGCGCCGCTGTCCGCCGCGAGACCGGGGCCCGCGCTTGCCGGCCACGGGGCAACCCGATCCGGCTGCCAAGGCCTTCGGGATGACGGCGGCACCGTCCCGTCAATCCTTGCAGACCAGAAAGGACAACCCATGACCCGCATGGCAGCCATCATCGGCGGTGGCGTGATCGGCGGCGGCTGGGCCGCGCGCTTTGCCCTCAACGGCTGGCGGGTGCGCGTCTTCGACCCCGATCCGGAGGCGCCGCGCAAGGTGGCCGAGGTCATGGCCAATGCGCGCGCCAGCCTGCCGCAGCTGTCGGACGGGCCGATGCCGGCGGAGGGGGAGGTCACCTTTCACGGCACGATCACGGAGGCGGTGGAGGGGGTCGACTACATCCAGGAATCGGTGAGCGAGCGGCTTGACCTCAAGCACCGGGTCTTTGCGCAGATCCAGCAGGTGGCCCATGGCGTGCCGATCGGGTCTTCGACCTCGGGCTTCAAGCCGTCACAATTGCAGGAGGGCGCGGCAGAGCCCGGGGCGATCTTTGTCGCCCATCCGTTCAACCCGGTCTATCTGCTCCCCCTGGCGGAGGTCGTGCCCTCGGCCGCGACCGACCCCGCCATCGTCGAGCGGGCGAAGGCGACGCTGCGCGGCATCGGGATGTTTCCGCTGCATGTGCGCAAGGAGATCGACGCGCATATCGCCGACCGGTTTCTCGAGGCGGTGTGGCGCGAGGCGCTCTGGCTCGTCAAGGACGGGGTGGCGACGACCGAGGAGATCGACGAGGCGATCCGCATGGGCTTTGGTCTGCGCTGGGGGCAGATGGGGCTGTTCGAGACTTACCGCATTGCCGGGGGCGAGGCGGGGATGCGGCATTTCCTCGCGCAGTTCGGGCCCTGCCTGACCTGGCCCTGGACGCGGCTCATGGATGTGCCGGAGTTCAACGACGAACTGGTCGAGCTGATCGCGGGGCAATCGGATGCGCAGTCGGGCAAGTATTCGATCCGCGAGTTGGAGCGGATCCGCGACCGCAACCTTGTGGGGTTCCTGCGGGTGCTGAAGGAGCGCGACTGGGGCGCGGGGCGGGTGCTGATCGCGCATGACGCCGCCCGCCGGGCGGCAGCGGTCGAGGTGGCGACCAGGCCCCTGCCGATGGCGCGGATGACGGTGCTGCCGGGCTGGATCGACTATAACGGCCACATGACCGAGAGCCGGTATCTCTTCGCCTCGTCCGAGACGGTCGATGCCTTCCTGCGCCATATCGGGGCCGATCTCGACTATGTCGCGGGGGGGCACAGCTACTATACCGCCGAGACGCATATCCTGCACCGCGGGGAGGCCAGGCTTGGCGATGCGCTGACCGGGACGGTGCAGGTGCTGGCGGCGGACGAGAAGCGGCTGCATCTCTTCGTGCGGCTCTTGCGCGGGGAGGAGGAGGTCGCAACTCTCGAACAGATGCTCTTGCATGTCGACATGAAGGGGGCCCGCGTCTGCGCCGCGCCGGAGGCGATCCTCACCCGGCTGCGCCCCGTCGTGGCGGCGCATGCGGGGCTGCCGCGGCCAGCAGGCGCGGGGCGGCATGTGGGAGAGCGGCCATGACGCGGCGGGTTCTGGTGACGGCGGGGGCGGCGGGGATCG
>JBEIDZ010000218.1:0-5434 GCA_040383215.1 Paracoccaceae bacterium
CATCGTCGATGGCCGCATTGTCATGGCCGACCGCCGCCTTACCCAGGTCGACGAGACCGCGCTCAAGGCCGAGATCGCCGAGGAAGCCGCGCGCTACCTTCGCGACCATGTCCCGGTGATGGAGGCGGTGGCGCGCCGCTATGACGGCTACTGGCGGCGCACCCATCTGCGCGCCGCGGCAACTATCGTGCCCGCCTCGCACGCCCCGGTCCGCCTGCCCTGCGGCTGCACCCCGGCCGCCACGATCCACACCTGCGCGCGGCTCGACTAGGGCTCGACTAGGCCCCCGCCGCGCGCCAGGCGCGCCAGCCGCCGAAGGCGGTAATCTCCTCGGCCCCCGCGACGGCATGGCCCTCGCACAGGAACCCGCTCACCGCGCTGCCATCAGCGAGCGTCACCTTCCCGATCCCGAGCGGCGCCGGAATGCGCGCGACAAAGGCGCCAAAGGCCGCCGCCGGCAGCGCCCAGACCTCGACCGCGATCCCGCCCCCGGCAAAGCCCGGGTCGCAGATCAGCCCCGGCTTCGGCGGCACCGTGCCGGGCAGCGCATAAAGCCGATACCCCGGCCCCGTCCGTGTCTCGGACAGCCGCACGCCCCCCGCGCCCGTCAGCTCGTGGTTGAGCGGCATCCCCGTCAGATGCGCCCCCACCACCGCGATGGACAGCCACCCCTCCGGCACCGCAGGCAGCGGCGCAGGCGGCACGGGGGCGGGCCGGTCATGCCCCCGGCCCCAGGCCGCCGCCGCATGCATCGCCCCGGCAAAGGGGGCGAGCGCATCGTCGCTGAAGGCAGGCCCGATCAGTGTCACCCCGGCCGGCAGGCCCGAGGGCCCGAACCCCGCCGGCACCGCAATCGCGGCAAGCCCCATAAGGTTGGCGAAATTCGTATACCGCCCGAACTGGCTGTTACGCATGATCGGGTCGGCCAGCATCTCGGCCACCGTGCAGGTCGTGGGCGAGGTCGGCAGCATCAGCACATCGACCGCCTCCCAGACCGGCGCCACCTGCTGGCGGATCGCATTCAGCCGGTACAGCCCCCGGAACGCCTCGACCGCCGTCCGCCCCTTCGCACCTTCGATGATGCGCCGCACCGTGGGGTCGAAATCCGCGGCGTTGGTGACCAGGAACGCCTCGACCGCCGCCAGCCGCTCGGCCACCCAGGGACCGTCGTAGAGGAGCGCAGCCGCCTCGCGGAAGGGCGCATAATCGAAGGGCAGGATCGTCGCACCCAGCGCGCGGGCGCGGTCGATGGCCGCGTCGTAAAGCGCCTCGACCTCGGCATTGCCAAAGAATTCCCGCTCTGCCCCCGCCAGCACGCCGATACGCAAGGCGGGCGGCAGCGCGACCGGCGCAGCCTCGCGCGAGAAGGGATCGCCCGGGTCATGCCCCTCCATGACGCGCCGCACCGCAACGCCCTCGGCCACGCTGCCGGCAAAGACCGTGACCACGTCGACCGACCGGCAGGCCGGCACGACGCCGGTATTGGGCACCAGCCCCGGCGTGGGCTTGACCCCCACCAGGTTGTTGAAGGCCGCCGGCACCCGCCCCGACCCCGCCGTATCCGTGCCCAGCGCAAAGGCGCACAGCCCCGCCGCCACCGCCACCGCCGACCCCGACGAGGACCCCCCCGAGACATAGGCCGCGTCAAAGACCGACCGCGGCGCGCCATGGGGCGACCGCGTCCCGTTCAGCCCGGTCGCGAACTGGTCGAGGTTGGTCTTGCCGATCACGATCGCGCCCGCAGCGCGCAGCCGGGCCACCACGGTCGCATCCTGCGCCGGATCATAGGCATAGGCCGGGCAGCCGGCCGTGGTCGGCAGGCCCGCCACGTCGATATTGTCCTTGACCGCAAAGGGCACACCCCAGAGCAGCAGGTCCCGCGGCCCCGCCATCACCGCGCGCGCAGCCTCGCGCAGCGCCTCGGGCGGGGTCTCGGCGATGAAGACCGCCCGGTCGGCCAGCGCATCGCGCCGGCGGATCACCTCTTCGACCATGTCGAGAGGTGTCAACCCGCCCGCATAGGCGGCCTGCAGCGCCCCGATCGTCATCATCCCCGCCAACATCCGCCGTCTCTCCCGTTTCCCCGCGCCCGATGCATCGCACCCCGCGCAGCAAGGGCAACCTCGCCCGACAGGCTGGGCCCGCCCGGATAGCCGCCAAGCCCGTTCTCCGCCCGCCGAGTCAGCGGGTCCAGCCCCCCTTCAGGACACAGGACGATGACCTGCGCCTGCACGAAACCCTCCGGCCGTCGGCGCCGGTGCCGGTGCAGCCGCCCGATGCGCTGCAACAGCACATCCACCGGGCGGAGATCAGTGATCAGTAGGTCGGCGCAGAGGTCCAGTGACTGTTCCAGAGGTTGCGTGCCGATAACAATGCGCCCGCCGAGGGGGCTGTCCTTGCCGATGGCCTGTTCGACCGCGCGGTCCAGGAGCGCCCGGTCCTCGGCGGCAAAGCGGCTATGATGAAGTGTCGGAATACCCCGCACTGACAGCAGCATTCCACCCGCTGTTGTCGCACAGGCGGCGAATGTCTCCTGCGCGCGCGCAACTGCATTGCGGATCACCAGCACCCGTGCGCCCTGCCGGGAGGCTTGAACCGCCAGCTGGGCCGCCTCGGAACCTGACCAGCCCGGACGGACTCGCGTCTTCATCGCCTTGGCTCCGTTAGGGTCGAGCGGTATCGGATGGAGGCCGTGTGCGGTCCAGACCGCTGGGTAGGGCAGGGCGGCATCCTGGCTGACGTCCGCTGGCGGTTCGTTACGCCACCGGCGCCGGGCCACCGCGCCGAGGGTGGCCGACATCAGAAGGGCATGCCCGCCAAGGGCGAGGTGAGCCTGCACCATCGCCAACTGTGTCTCGGTCATGTAGGGGTCGGAAGCATGCACTTCATCGATGACCAGCAGAGCCCTCGACAGGCTCGCGCCGCGCAAATGGGCGTATTTCACCTGCAAGCCGCCAAGCGCTACCTGATCGACCGTGCCCACCGCCACCCGCGCCGCAAGATAACGGGCGGAATGCTCGGCAGCCCAGCGATGCGGTGCCGGGGAGCCGTCTTCCCAGAGAACCTGAAAATCCGGCAGGCCTCTTCCCTCTGCCTCACCCGAAACGGCCTGCCCGGGGATAGCCAGAAGGGCCTCAGGCGGAGCCTCGAACATTCGGCGCAGCGCTGCATTGATCCGCCCATGAAGCTGTCGCGCCGCCGCCCGCGTCGGTACGGCGAAATACAGCGAGTCCACCTCGCCGTCCACCAGAAGTGATGCGAAACGCCATAGAGCGGCCTCGGTCTTGCCTGCGCCAGTCTCGGCCTCGAGCAAGATCAGACGCTCTTGTGAGGGCAAGGCACCAATAGCTTCCTGGGCCGGACGTGGCTGCGGATGATCGGAAATCAGCGTCCAGGATGGAGAAGCCCGCATCGATGAACTGCGGCCAAGCCCAATGTCTTCGACTCGGGCAGAAGCACATGCCTGCGCGCGCTGCCAATAGTCCAACTGGAACTCAGGCTCGAATGCAAACGCGCGGCTGTCGGATGCGATCCAGTCGGCAAGGGTCAGGAGTCCGCAGAAGAAATGTAGAAACGTTGGATGAGGTTTTGGTGGGCTGTGTGTTGCAATTTCTGGAAACCAATGGATCAGGGCTTGACCCATAACTCGTTCTTCGTTTTCCCAATTGTAGAATTTTAATGAAAAAAAGGCCTGCTCCGCAAGTCCACTTTCAGGCTCGGAAACAGGACGGCCATGGTGAGCGAAGATAGCGGCGAACCACTCACTCAGTTCTGGCCATTTTGCGATTTGAGAGACGGCTCCAGCCAAAGCGGCTTCGCGCGTTAGGCGCTTCCATAAATAACCACATTCCAGATGCCCACGCAGGGTTAGGCCGTGGCCTACCGGCCAAGCCTTTGCCTGAAATCTGGGTGCCAGTTTGCCGATGTCATGCAGAAAAGCGAGAGCACTCAGACAGCGAACTTCACCGCTTGTGATTTGTTGACCTAATGCAGCAGAAGCGCGAGCTGCCAAGATTGGCTGCGCCAAGATGGCAAGAAGAACTGCCGCAACATCGGCTGAATGGTGTGCAAGATGATGCGTTTGACCAGTCGATTGGACCGCTTTGCCCCATGCGGATTTGATTGTCGGTCTATCTATCTGTTTTTCCATCCTAATGACAACGGCTCCGGCACTAATACTCATACCACCTCCGTTCCCTGCCAACCAACCAAAGTCGCCTCGACGATGTCGGGAGCAGGCAAATTTAGCGATACTATGCGCGTCATCCAAAATGGCGCAAGCCCCCATGCGCGTGCCGATCTGCGATTGCGCTCTCCCCCCGCGCTCATCCTTTCCCGATGACCGTGATGCGGAACCGGGGGCTGCGGCGTTCGGCCCAGAGCCAGAGGCCGGCCAGGGCGGCGATGAGCGGGTCGATGCGGACAAGGGTCAGGCCGTCGATGCCGGCCAGCTGGCCGAGGCTCCTGAAGAGGTCGACCCCGAGGGCGGCAGAAAGCGAGGAGATCGCCAGGATCAGCCCGGCATAGGTGGACCGGTCGAGAAGCGCCGGCAGGGGCCGCATCGCAGACCACGACGGCGACGGAGGGCCGCTTCACCTTTACCTGCGACTATGCCGGCCGCCTGATCACGGCGACGAACCCCGGACTGACCCAGAGCTTCACCTACAGGCCCAACGGCAACATGATCCAGGGCTTCGACGGCACGCCCACCGGCACGACCATCATCTGTGAGGGACAGAACCGCGTCACCTCTGTCACGACCGGCGGCCAGACGACCCGCTATGTCTACGGCGCCGATGGCGCGCGGCTCAAGCTGATCACGCCGGACGGCGCGACCACCCTCTTCCTCGGCGGCATGATCGAGATCCGCAACTTCGGCAGCACCACCGCCGAACAGGTCATCACCACCCCCCATTCCGCCGTGCGGCTGGTCAACGGCGCGGCCTCGTATCTCTTCCGCGACCAGCTCGGCTCGGTCCGGATGGTGCATGGCTCCGCCAACACCGCCCTCACCACGGCGGCCGCGCGCGACAACAGCATGCGCGACGAACGGACGGTGTACGCGCCCTTCGGGGCCGAGATTGCGGGCTCCTTCGACTTCGACTTGACCGCCGAGGCCGAGAACCGCGGCTTCATCGGCCAGCACTTCGACAGCGACGCAGGCCTCCTCTACCTCAACGCCCGCTACATGGACCCCAGGCTCGGCCTCTTCACCTCCCCCGACTGGCTCGACCCGCCCATCCCCGGTGTGGGTACCAACCGCTACGCCTATTCCGCCAACGACCCGGTGAATAACCTTGACCCGGGCGGAAACGCATGTGTGAATTATAATAACTATGGTAGCAGCTTCTGTGTAAGGTCACGAATGTACACGGAATGGCACTGGCAAGTCTATGACAAGACCAGCTTCTTTGGCGCTGCTGCCATGGTGACA
>JBEIDZ010000219.1:0-5392 GCA_040383215.1 Paracoccaceae bacterium
ACGGTCCAGGCAAGGCGCAGGTCCTCCATCTGTGCGGCGGTGGGGTGGCGTTCGGTCACGACGCGGATGGCGCCGGGGTCGAGCGTGGCACTGTCGCGGTCCTGCAGGATGAAACCGCCCGCGACCTGGCGGAAGGACAGCCCGGGGGCGCGCGGGTCGGGCAGGGCATCGGTCAGAAGCAGGCGCAGGTTCGGCCTTTCGGCAAAGACGGCGCGGGCCTCCTCGCTTGCGCCGGGGGCGATCACGACTTCGGTGAAGATCGCGGTGATGGCGCGCGCGGTGGCCGCGTCGAGCGGACGGTTGAGCGCGACGATCCCGCCGAAGGCGCTGGTGCGGTCGCAGTCGAAGGCGGCGCGGTAGGCGGCTTCGAGGCTTGTCCCGCGCGCGGCGCCGCAGGGATTGGCATGTTTGACGATGACGCAGGCGGGCGCATCGGCCGGGGCGAATTCGGCGGCGAGTTCGAAGGCCGCGTCGGTATCGGCGATGTTGTTGCAGGACAGCGCCTTGCCCTGCACCTGCCGGGCGGTGGCGACGCCCGGGCGGCCGCTGCCGTCGGTGTAGAAGGCGGCGCGTTGATGGGGGTTTTCGCCATAGCGCAGGGTCCGGGCAAGCGTGCCGGCCAAGACCCGGCGGCGGGGCGCGAAGGTGCCGGCGGTGTCGGCCATCCAGGCGGCGACGGCGGCGTCATAGGCGGCGGTGCGGGCAAAGGCGGCAGCCGCCATCGCCCGGCGGAAGGGCAGGGTCGTCGCGCCGTCATGGGCGTCGAGTTCGGCAAGAAGGGCGTCGTAATCCTCCACATCGGTCAGGACGGCGACGAAGGCGTGATTCTTGGCGGCGGCGCGGATCATGGCGGGGCCGCCGATGTCGATCATCCCGATGCAGTCGGCCTCGGGGGCGCCGGCGGCGCGTGTCGCCTCGAAAGGGTCGAGGTTGACGATCAGCAGGTCGATGAGCGGAATCGCGTGGCGGTCGAGGGCCGCAAGGTCATCCGAATGGTCGCGCCGGGCGAGCAGGCCGCCATGGATGCGGGGGTGGAGCGTCTTGACGCGGCCCTCCATCATCTCGGGCAGGCCGGTCACGCTGGCGACATCGGTGACGGCAAGCCCCGCGTCGCGCAGGGCTGCGGCCGTTCCGCCGGTCGAGACAAGCTCGACCCCGCGCAGGGCGAGCGCGCGGGCCAGCCCGGTGAGGCCGGACTTGTCGGAGACCGAGAGAAGGGCGCGCGCGACGGGGAGGCTGTCGGAAAGGGGGGCGTCGGTCATGGATCCTGATCCTCGGTTTCGTCCTCGTCGCGGGCCAGGTCGCGCAGGCCCTGTGGGGTATCCCCGGCCTTGGCGAGCGTCCAGCGGACGGAGGTCGAATAGGACATCGCGGTGGCGGACAAAACCACCTGTTGCGACGGGCGGGGCCGCAGACGCGCCGGATCGAGATGGACGGAGGGTTCGAGACTGAGCCGCGCGGTGCCGTCATGCTGGAAGAGCCAGACCTCGCCCGAGCGCAGCACGAGGGCGAGGGCCCCGGCTTCGGGGATGGGGGCGACATCGGGGTGAAGGTGGAAGCGCAGGGAAAAGCCCGCGCCGCGACCGCCCGTCGCCCGGTCGAAGGTGGCGCGGTCGGCATCGCCGAGGGTGGTCAGCAGGTCCTCGCCCGCGAGCGTGCGGCCGTCGCGCGACAGTTCGAGGGTGCGGGCATGGGTCAGGCCGTGGCTGCGGGTCCAGCCGTCATGCGCGGTCTCGACCCTCAGGCCGCGGGTCAGCGGTGTCTGTTCGCAGATCACGCGCCGGGGCATGTCGGAGAAGCTGTCGGCGCCCAGGGGCAGGCGCGAGGAGGAATGGCCGTCCAGGCAGAGCGTGGACTGGCTGAGCGTGGCACGGGCGGCGCGGTGCCAGTCGGGGCCGAAGGCATCACCCGGACCCGAGGAGACGATCAGCGGCCTGCGGCCCGAGGTCAGTTCGAAGGCCAGCGTAGAGGCCTGGGCATGGGGTCCGGCCGGGGGGGGCGCGGCATCGAGGATGATCGTGGTGCGCCCGGCGGAGAGGCGGGCAAAGCCCATGTGCAGCGGCGTCTGCGCGCGGGCGCGGATGCCCGAGGCGGCGAGCGCGGTATCAAGCCGCCCTTCGAGACCGCGGTCCCCGCCGTGAAGCCGCGGCAGACCGCCATCGGCGTGGCGCAGCGCGCGCAGCGTCGGCGCGACGCGGGCGATGGCCGCCAGCATCGGGTCCGGCGGGCTGAGGTCGGATTCGGACAGGGCCCGGGCGATCCCGAGAAGCAGGGTGAAGAGATCGAGCAGGTGTTCGGGATTGCGGCTCGCGATTTCGCCATCGGGGCCGAAGGTCGTGTCGCAGTCCCGGGCGATGGCGTCGAGCGGCGGGGCAAGGCCGAGCGCGGGCATGAGAAGCGCGGCCCGGGCCAGCGCGATCCGCGCGGCAAGCCGCGTTGGGCCGGCGGGCGCGGCCTCGGCGCGACGGGAGAGAAAGAGCGCCTGGCGGGCGATCACGAGCGCGAGGGGGGCAGGGTCGCGGCCACGGGTCAGAAGCTCGGCATGGTCGATCATGCGCAGGAGGCGCGGCGCGGTCGCGGCCACCGTCCAGGGCTGGCGGGGGGCCGGCCCGGTCGGGGCACCGCGGACCTGACCCCGGCCATGCCGGGCGATCCAGTCGCCGGTCCAGGCCTGGGCCAGCGCGCGGGCCGCAGGGTCGCCGAGGGCGGCGAGATCGTCGAGCCAGGCAAAGCGTTGCGCCTCGGCCGCGGCGGACGGGGTCACGGCGGCGTCCCAGAGGCTGCGGCCGGCGAGCGCGATCACCTCGCCGCCCAGACGGATGCGGCCCGCGGCGATCTGCCGGCCGCGGGCAAAGTCGCCGATCCCCTGCGGCTCGGGCAGGACGGGCAGCGGCGGCGCGGCGGCAAGGCGGCCGGCACGGCGGACAGCAAGACGGTCAAGCAGCTCGGCTGCGCCGGGAAGCCGGAGCGTCGGTCGAATCGCGTTGCTGACCACGGGGGGCTGCCTCTGCGGTTGGGGCTGCTCAGGTTTTCGCCACAGTCTAGGATGTGGCGCGGCGCCAGTCACGCAGGCTTTCGCAACATCACGATATAGAAGCCGTCGATGCCGCCGCGGTCGGCCCAGTGGTCGGGGCGCAGGCGCAGGCCGCCCTCGGGGCTGGTCCATGCGGGATCGAGCCCGGGCAGGGCGGGCGTTTGCACTACAAGGCCGGGATGGCGGGCAAGAGCGGCGCGGGTCTGCGCCTCGCCTTCGGCCGGAAGCAGCGAGCAGGTCGAGAAGACAAGCCGTCCGCCCGGCGCGAGGAGCCCCAGCGCATGGTCGATCATCCGGGCCTGGATCTTGACGAGGCCCGCGATCTCGTGGCCGTCGCGGGCATGGGGCAGGTCGGGGTGGCGCCGGATCGTCCCGGTGGCCGAGCACGGGGCGTCGAGCAGGATCGCGTCCCAGCCGGCGTCAGCAAAGCCGAGCGCATCGGCCACGACGATCCGGGCGGCAAGGCCCGTGCGGGCGAGGTTGTCGGTGATCCGGGCCGCGCGGGGTGCGGAGATGTCGAGCGCGGTGACCGCCGCGCCCATGGCGGCGAGTTGCAGCGTCTTGCCGCCGGGTGCGGCGCAGAGGTCGAGCACCTTTTCGCCCCTGCGGGGCGCGAGCAGGCGGGCGGGCAGGGCTGCGGCGGCGTCCTGCACCCAGAAGAGCCCCGCGGCAAAGCCGGGCAGGGCGCTGACCTGGGTCGTCGCGGGCAGGCGCAGGGACAGGGTCGGCAACAGCGCGGCGCCAAGCTGCCGGGCCAGGCCTTCGGGGTCGTCCCGTGCCGTGAGATCGAGCGGCGGCACAGTCGCCTGCACGGCTTCGATCGCGCAGACCGCCGGATCGCCCCAGGCGGCGCAGAGCGGATCGCGCAGCCAGCCTGGCAGCCGCGGCGGCGGCAGCGCGGCAAAGGCGGCGGGGCCCTGGTCGCCAAGCCGGCGGAGGATGGCGTTGGCCGCGCCCTTGAGGTGTCGGGTCCGCTGATCCTCGGCCAGCAGGGCGACGATGTCGTTCACGACGCCATGGGGTGCGCCGCCCTCGCCGATCTCGACGGCGCCAAGGCGCAGCGCGTCGCGCAGGGCGGCGGGCGGCGCGCGGCTGAGCAGGGGCGCGAGCCAGCGGTCGGCGCGGTCGAGCTGGCGCAAAGTCTCGGCGGCAAGGCGCCGGGCGCGGGCCCGTGATTCGGGCGGCAGTCTGTCGAGGAGGGCGGTGCAGGAGGGATCGGAGAGAAGCAGCCGGCGCCCGGTCACGAGCCCGATGAGCGCGAGCGCCGCGCGGCGGGGGGCGCGGCCATCCGGAGCGGAGAGGCGCGGAGCGGGGGGCGGCATGAGGTCCTCTTGCCCGGGGGGTCGGCGGCCTCTATCTGCGGTCGGGTAACGGAAGGCAAGGTGCGGGGCATGGCGCTGACAGACGGGGGCGGCAGCGGGGCAGAAGACGGCAGGGCGCCGGCCGGACCCGGATTGCCTGAGGCGGCGCTGCGGGCGCTGGCCGAAGCGGAGGCGCGGCGGCGGGCGGCCGGGGCGGTTGTCCTGCCGCGCGAGGTCGGCGGGCGCGAGGGGCCCGAGCCGGTGCGCTATGGCGACTGGGAACGGCGCGGGATCGCGGTTGATTTCTGACCGGGCCGGGCAAACGGGGGGAAGCCGGTGACGACTGCCACGCTGGAAGGCGGCTGCCTCTGCGGGAACATCAGGTTCCGTGTGACGGGGCAGCCTGAGCGGCCGCACAGCTGTTCCTGCCGGATGTGCCAGCGCCATACGGGCAGTCTCACCACGGTCTGGGTCGAGGTGCCGCGTGACCGGGTGGAATGGTGCGGCCCCGGCGGGGCGCCGGCGGTCTGGCGGTCATCGCCTGGGTCATCGCGGGCCTTCTGCCCAGTCTGCGGCAGCTCGGTCGGGGCGGTCGACGATGCGCCGGTCGTGGCACTGCTGACGGGCCTTTTCGATCAGCCCGCACAGGCCGCGCTGCGGCCCCTGACCCATTCCCACAGAGGCGCGCGGCCGCGCTGGTGGCAGCCTTCGGTCGCGGAGCGCGGCGTCAGTGACGGCTGAGTGCCGCGCCGGCCGGCCCGCGCGCGGCGGGGCGGTTCAGCGCAGGTTGAACTGGGCCGAATCGCCTGCGCCCTGATCGACGGTGAAACGGATCACGCCGTTGTCGCGGACCTCGACCAGCTGGCAGTTGTAGGGGATCGGCGTCCCGCCCCAGTCAAGCTCGCGGCAGAAGAAGCCGTCCTGCCAGGTCCAGGAACCGGTGATGGGGTCGCCCAGAGCGCTGCCGTCGATCCGGCCGTCCGGCGTGACCTTGAGCGCGACACCGAACAGGCCCAGACGCAATTCGCGTCCTTCGACGAGGGACAGGAATTCGGAC
>JBEIDZ010000220.1:0-5373 GCA_040383215.1 Paracoccaceae bacterium
CGCCGGCGATTTCCTCCCAGATGTTGTTGGAGGGGGTCAGCGCGTCGCGGGACTGGTCGACATAGGCGAGATTGACGGTGTCGCCATAGAGGATCTCGCCCTGGTCGGGCGTCTCCTGCCCGGTCAGCATGCGGAAGAGCGTGGTCTTGCCCGCGCCGTTCGGGCCGATCACGCCGACGATGCCGCCGGGGGGCAGCGCGAAGCTGAGATTCTCGATCAGGAGCTTGTCGCCCATGGCCTTGGTCAGGTTGTTGACCTCGATCACGCGGGCGCCGAGCCGCGGCCCGTTCGGGCTGATGATCTGCGCCTTGCCGACGCGTTCGCGTTCGGATTGTTCGGCCAGTTCGTTGTAGCGCTGGATGCGGGCCTTGGATTTGGCCTGGCGCGCCTTGGCGCCCTGGCGCATCCATTCCAGTTCGCGCTCGAGCGTCTTCTGCTTGGTGCGGTCCTCGCGGGCCTCCTGGTCGAGCCGCTTGACCTTCTGCCCGAGCCAGTCGGAATAGTTGCCCTCGTAGGGGTAGGACTGGCCGCGGTCGAGTTCGAGAATCCAGCCGGTGATGTCGTCAAGGAAGTAGCGGTCGTGGGTGACGATCAGGATCGTGCCCTTGTAGGCGATGAGATGGTTCTGCAGCCAGGCGATGGTCTCGGCATCAAGGTGGTTGGTGGGCTCGTCCAGAAGCAGCATGTCGGGCGCCTCGAGCAGGAGGCGGCAGAGGGCCACGCGCCGCGCCTCGCCGCCCGAGAGGGTGGTGACATCGGCATCGTCGGGCGGGCAGCGCAGGGCCTCCATCGAGATGTCGACCTGGGCGTCGAGGTCCCAGAGGTTCTGCGCGTCGATGATGTCCTGGAGCCGCGCCATCTCCTCGGCGGTCTCGTCGGAATAGTTCATGGCGAGTTCGTTGTAACGGTCAAGGATCGCCTGCCGCTCGGCCACGCCCTGCATGACGTTCTGCCGGACGGTCAGCGCCGGGTCGAGCTGGGGCTCCTGCGGGAGGTAGCCGACGCGGGCCCCGGAGGCGGCCCAGGCCTCGCCCTGGAAGTCCTTGTCTTGGCCCGCCATGATCTTCAGGAGCGTCGACTTGCCCGAGCCGTTGACGCCGACGACACCGATCTTCACGCCGGGCAGGAAGTTCAGGCGGATGTTCTCGAACACCTTCTTGCCGCCGGGATAGGTCTTGGAGACGCCGTCCATGTGATAGACATACTGATAGCTTGCCATGCGCGGGTCCTCGCAGCCTGTCGGGGGGTCACGCGGGGACATAGTGGAGAAGGCGCGCCGCGGCAACGGGGGTCGCAAGGGGGGCGCTGCCCCCCGGCCTGCGGCCGCCCACCGGGGTATTCTCACGACAATGAAGCGCAAATTCGATGGCGTTTGGGATCTTCGTCGCTGACATATCCCCGCCGGTGTCGCGTGACCGGTCGCCCCGGTCTGGCGCGACAGCGCCGTCGGGGGTCGCGGGGGGCGTCCCCCGCGCTCCCTCCGCCGGTGCGCGGTTTGGCGGTTGCGCGCGGCGGCCGGTTTGACCAATCTCGGCGGCAGGGCAAGGGAGGCGGGATGATGCATCTGCCGCGGGACGGCACATTCGTCGGGCGGGTCTGGCGCGAGGGGCGCGGGCCGGCGGTCGTGGCGGTGCGCGAGGGCGAGGTCGTCGACATCACCGCCCGGGGGCGGGCGAGCGTCGCGGAACTCCTGGGCCGGGCCGATGCGGCCGAACTGGTGCGCAAGGCGCCCGGCGAGCCGCTGGGGGTCCCGGATGGTCTGCGCTGGCTTGCGCCCTGCGACCTTCAGGCGGTCAAGGCCTGCGGCGTGACCTTTGCACGCTCGATGATCGAGCGGGTGATCGAGGAGCGCGCCGGGGGCGATCCCGCCCGCGCCGCCGCCGTGCGGGAGAAGGTGGCGGGCGTCATCGGGCCCTCGCTGCGGGCGCTTGTCCCGGGCTCGGCCGAGGCGGCGGATGTGAAGCGGGTGCTCATCGCCGAGGGGCTCTGGTCGCAATACCTCGAGGTCGGCATCGGGCCGGATGCCGAGGTCTTTACCAAATGCCCGCCGATGGCGGCGGTGGGCGACGGGGCGGAGGTCGGCCTGCATCCGGTGAGCCGCTGGAACAACCCCGAGCCCGAGGTCGTGCTGGCCGTGGCACCCGACGGGCGCATCCTGGGCGCGACGCTCGGCAATGACGTGAACCTGCGCGATGTCGAGGGGCGGTCGGCGCTGCTTCTGGGCAAGGCCAAGGACAACAATGCGAGCGCCGCGATCGGGCCCTGCATCCGGCTTTTCGATGCGGGCTTCACGCTGGACCATGTCCGCCGCATGGAGGTGTCGCTCAAGGTCGAGGGCGAGGACGGATTCGTGCTGGACGGGCGGTCCGCAATGGGCGAGATCAGCCGCGACCCGGCCGATCTTGTCGCGCAGGCGATGGGACGGCACCACCAGTATCCGGACGGGATGATGCTTTATCTTGGCACGATGTTCGCGCCGGTGCAGGACCGCGACGGGCCGGGGCAGGGGTTCACCCATCACCAGGGTGACCGGGTGACGATCGCGGCGCCGGCACTGGGCGCCTTGCGCAATGTGGTGCGGCTGGCGACGGAGGTTCCGGAATGGACCTTCGGGACTGTCGCGCTGATGAGGAACCTCGCCGGGCGGGGGCTGATCTGAGGGACGGGACACCATGCTGACGGGCAGGCATCTGATCGCGGGAGAATGGCTGGCGGGGGAGGCGACTTTCGCCTCGGCCCCGGCGAGCGGGGAGGCGCGGCATTTCGCGGTCGGCACGCCGGCCCATGTGGCGGCGGCCGCAGCGGCGGCCGAGGCGGCCTTTGCCGCCTATGCCGCGACATCGCGCGAGACGCGCGCGGCCTTCCTCGAGCGTATTGCCGACGAGCTTGACGCGCGGGGGGCCGAGATCACGGCGGTGGGTTCGGCCGAGACGGGGTTGCCCACCGCGCGGCTCGAGGGCGAGCGGGGGCGGACGACGGGGCAGCTGCGGCTGTTTGCGGCCCATATCCGCAAGGGGGAGTATCTCGACCGCCGGCGCGATGTGGCGCTGCCCGACCGCCAGCCGGCGCCGCGGCCCGAGATCCGGATGATGCAGCTGCCGGTCGGGCCGGTCGCGGTCTTTGGCGCGTCGAACTTTCCGCTGGCCTTCTCGGTCGCCGGAGGCGACACGGCGAGTGCGCTGGCGGCGGGCTGTCCGGTCGTGGTGAAGGGCCATTCGGCGCATCCCGGCACGAGCGAACTGGCCGCGCAGGCGGTGGATGCGGCCCGCGCGGCGCTGGGCCTGCCGGGGGGCGTCTTCAGCCTGGTGCAGGGGGGCAACCGCAAGGTGGGCGAGGCGCTGGTGACCGATCCGCGCATTCGGGCGGTGGGGTTCACGGGGTCGCTGGCGGGGGGGCGGGCGCTGTTCGACCTTTGCGCCGCGCGGCCCGAGCCGATTCCGTTCTTTGGCGAGTTGGGCTCGGTCAATCCGATGTTCCTGCTGCCGGCCGCGCTGGCCGCGCGGGGCGAGGCGATCGACAAGGGTTGGGCTGGGTCGCTGACGCTGGGGGCGGGGCAGTTCTGCACCAATCCCGGCATCGCGGTCGTCATCGCCGGTCCGGCGGCCGAGGCCTTCACGACGGCGGCGCGGGCGGCGGTGGGGGCAGTCGGGGCGCAGACGATGCTGACGGACGGGATTGCCGCGGCCTATCGCGCGGGGCGCGACCGGGTGGCGGCACAGCGCGGCGTGCGCGAGGTGCTGACGAGCGTCTGCGACCTGCGGACGGCGACGCCCTATCTGTTCGCGGTATCGGGCGATGACTGGCTGGGCAATCATGCGCTGGGCGAAGAGGTCTTCGGACCGCTGGGCCTGATCGTGACGGTGCGGGATGCCGACCAGATGGCCGAGGTGGCGGCCGCTTTTGCGGGGCAGCTGACGGCGACCCTGCATCTTGACCCGGCGGACGAGGCGCTGGCCGCGCTGCTGATGCCGGTGCTGGCGCGCAAGGCCGGGCGGCTGATCGCCAACGGTTTTCCGACCGGTGTCGAGGTCTCGGAGGCGATGGTGCATGGCGGGCCCTATCCGGCCTCGACCAATTTCGGGGCGACGAGCGTGGGGACGATGTCGATCCGGCGCTGGCTGCGTCCGGTGGCGTTCCAGAATTTCGCCGAAGGGCTGCTGCCGCCCGACCTGCGGGGGATGTGACGGCGGCAGAGGGGGGCGCTGCCCCCCGTCGCCTGCGGCGACTCCCCCCGGGATATTTGGGGACATAGAATGAAGCTGCGATTGCGTCCTGCGGAGGGTGCGTTGCGGCGGGTCAGGGGGAGGGGGCGCGCGGATGCGGCCGAAACGGAGGGCTGAGATGGTCTATGTGGCAGCGGCGGACCGCTATCAGGGGATGGTCTATCGCCGGTGCGGGCGGTCGGGGCTGATGCTGCCGGCGGTGTCGCTGGGGCTGTGGCACAATTTCGGGCATGACATGCCGCACGCGACCAAGCGCGCAATCTGCCGCACGGCCTTTGACCTTGGGATCACGCATTTCGACCTGGCCAACAATTACGGGCCGCCGGCGGGCAGCGCGGAACATGCCTTCGGGTCGATCCTCGCCGAGGATTTCCGGCCCTATCGGGACGAGATGATCATCTCGACCAAGGCGGGCTATCACATGTGGGACGGTCCTTATGGCGAATGGGGGTCGCGCAAGTATCTGATTGCCTCCTGCGACCAGTCGCTGAAGCGGATGGGGCTGGATTACGTGGACATCTTCTATTCCCACCGCTTCGACCCCGACACCCCGCTGGAGGAGACGATGGGGGCGCTGGACCATATCGTGCGGTCGGGGCGGGCGCTTTATGCGGGCATCTCGTCCTATAATGCCGAGCGGACGCGGGCGGCGGTGGCGATCCTGAAGGAGCTTGGCACGCCCTGCGTGATCCATCAGCCGTCCTACAACATGCTGAACCGCTGGGTGGAGCGGGACGGGCTGAAGGAGACGCTGCGGGATCTGGGCGTGGGGTCGATCGCGTTCACGCCGCTGGCGCAGGGGATGCTGACGAAGAAGTATCTGGGCGGGATCAGCGCCGACAGCCGCGCGGCGCAGGGCAAGAGCCTGGACCCGAAGATGCTGTCGGAGCGGACGATCGGCAATATCCGCAAGCTGGACGCGATTGCTGCGGCGCGCGGCCAGACGCTGGCGCAGATGGCGATTGCCTGGGTGCTGCGCGAGGGCGGGATCACCAGCGCTCTGATCGGGGCGTCGCGGCCCGAGCAGGTGGTCGATTGCGCGGGCGCGGTTCGCAGGCTCGACTTCACCGCCGAGGAACTGGCGGAGATCGACCTTTATGCCGACGAGGAGAAGGTCAACCTGTGGGCGCAGTCGGCAGAGATCGAGGAC
>JBEIDZ010000221.1:0-5360 GCA_040383215.1 Paracoccaceae bacterium
GGCCCGCAGCCTCCGAAGCCCGAGCACCGGGTTCGCCGGAACGGCAACGCACGCGGCAAGCTGGCGTACCTCGGTCACCTCGGCGCCCGTCACGAGCGCGAGGTCGGCAGCCGTCGCTGCGGCAAAGCCGTTTGCAGCGGAATGCGCGGTCAGGACCGCGGCAAGCCGTGTGCCGCCGTCACCGGCGGGTCCCGCAGCCCTGACCGCTTCGGCATGGAGCCGGCGGAAGCCGAGCAGCGTCATCGCCTGGTCGAAGCTCAGCGCAGGCACGCCCAGTGCCGGCAGGCCAACCCGGGTGCGGTTGCCATGAAGGTAACTGACGGCCGCCGTGTCGTCCCGGACCTCGTCAAGGATCGCATGCGGCCGGGCGAGGGTCGCCAGCGCCTGCGTCAAGGCCTGGGCCGACCCGCCGTCGAAGGCGGCAAGCGCCGCGGCCGAACTCAGGTCGGCACCGGCCAGCGTCGCCAGCGCCGCAAGGCCCGGCTCCGAAAGGCCAAGCCGCGCCGCGGCCTCGGCCGGGACGATTTTGCGAAGGTTGCGCGCATTCAGTTCGGCCTGAAGTGCGGCGACCGTCACGCCCAGCGGGAACCCACCCGCCGGGGCCGAAAGCGCCGGATTCAGCGCCACATTCGGCTTGAGCTTCAGCATGTCGTTCGGAAGCGGGTCGAACAGTCCGATGTTGGCCGCGACGATGGCCCGTGACTGGTCCTCGCTCACGCCCGGGACAAAGGCAAAGACGGTGGGGGCAAAGCGCCGGCTGTCCCCGGCTGCGATCGCCGCGACCATCTCGGTGGCCACGCCGCCCGCATCAAGGAACACACCGGCCGCGACCGGATCGGCCAGCAGACCCATCGCCGCGCCAAGGCTCTCGATCGTGATCCCGTGCCGCCTGAGCGTGTCAAGGAGGTTCACCGTCGCCTCGACACCCGCCAGCGTCGTCAGGGCCGGCTGTCCCGTCGCGATCCGCGCGGCAAGCGTCAGTTGCCCCGGCACAAGGCCAAATGCCGCCGCCAGCGTCGCGTGCCGCCAGACAAGCGACAGGTTCTGCGCGGTGAGCGCGAAGCCACGGTTGGCCTCGTTCGGCGCAAGCGGATCGAAGCCGAGCGCCGGCGCCAGCGCCGTCAGCAGGGCGACCAGCGTCGCATCGTCGGTCCCCAGCCCGTATCGCAGCCGCTGGACCAGGAAATGCTCGGCCGTGGGCCCTGCCTCGGGCAGCGCCGCGCTGCTGCGGAAACTCGGATGGACAAACCGGACCGTGCCGCTTGGCAGTTGCGGGCTGGTCCGACCGCCAAGCGACAGGTTGAACAGCCGGTCCATCAGGCTTTCCCCGCTGTCGGACAGCGCGGTTTCGGGGATGGCACCGGCCAGACCCAGCACCGACTCGACCGTCAGCCCGAACCTCTTCCTCATCCGGTCAAGCCGGACGATGCTCAGCAGAACCTCGGGCGTCAGGCTGCGCCCGTTCCGTTCAATCACAAGATCGATCGCCGGAATGGTCCAGTCGACACGCTGCGACAGCCGGAACAGCCGCGCCATCCGGTCAAGCGCGACATGGGTCAGTCCCGAGATGCGCTCGATGTCGTTCTGGACGGACTGCGCATCGCGCCTGCCCGAGGCGATGGTGACCCCGATCGTCCCGCCGTTGGTGACGAACCGGCTTTCGGCAAGCGCGCCCAGCACCGCCCGTGTCGTGCCCATCCCGGTGATGAGGTCCTGCACATCCAGGGCAGTGACAGAGTTGCCGGAGCGCGGGAAGGGATGCGAGTAGACCGCTTCGAGCACCGGCCAGGTCGGGCGTTCCGTCACGATCTCGGTCGCAGCGGAAAGGGGGATGCCAAGCCCCGCGCTGGCAAGGTCGAGTGCGGGCGCTCCCGGCCGGACATGGTCGGTCACCGCCAGCCGGTCGGTGTCGAAGGATGTCAGCACCCGGTCAGCCCGCGCCGTCCGCAGATCGAAGGGCGACACGAAGCTCCGGGCAAAGGCCGGCAGCACCTCGGCATAGACTTTCCGTGTGACCGCAGCCCTGTCGCCGGTCGATATGGCCGGGTCGACCGCCTTCGCCAGCGCATTCTCCAGAACCTCGTTGATGACCTCGAGCGTCGGGATCAGCGTCTCGGTATTCTCGCAGGTCAGCGGCAGCTTCCACAGATCGGGTCGCCGCGCGGACAGCCTGAGCGCGTGGTCGGAGGTCTGGCCCCCGAAGACCTTCGCCGTGACCTTTTCGTCGATCCATTTCATCAGGTCGACGAAATAGGCCGCAGGGCTGAGGATCGATCCGCAATGCTCGCAGTCGCAATAGGTCTGGTTCCCGAATATCTCCTCGTAACCGGGCAGCGCGCGCAGCCCGTCAGTCACATCCGGCATGAGGGAGACGAAGGGCGGCACCCTTTCGACCTTGCCGGCCAGGTCCCAGCGCAGCTCGTCGGCAAGCCCGACCACCGTCGCGACAACCTCCGTCCGGCGGTCATGTGCGGCGGCCAGCACGCGCTCGGCCTGGTCGGGGTCGAGCCCGGCCTTCGCGATCAGCCCCTCGATCCCCTCGTCGATCACCCCCTGCATCGTGTGAATGCCGGCCGCCATCATCCGGGCAGTGCCGGCCGTGTTGCCGGCCAGGTGATAGGCCCTGCTCCTCGCCTTGAGATGCGCGATTAGCCCCTCCCTCATCGCATCCGGCGTGCCCGAAAAATCGAGTTCCCTGATGTCATCGGAATCCGGCGACAGGTCGAGGTCGAACAACGCCTTGTCCTCGTTGCGGCGCAGGAACGCGCTGGCCGCCTCGATCCGCTTGCCGATCTCGGCCGCAGCCCCTTTGGCCCCCGGGTCGAGCAGGTCCTTTCCGATCCCGAGGCCCGTCCAGGCGCGGTCGAGCATGCGTGTCTCGGTCAGCGCCTTCGCCGTCCTGGCGTCAAAGGTCGGGTCCGTCTCGGTTCCGTCCCAGACCCCCTGCCGCCCCTTGAGCCCGCGGGCAAGCCTGCGGAAATCCGTGTCGGCGCCGACCGGCGCGATCGCGCGCAGCTGCGCGGTCAGGCCGCGCACGGGAAACATCTCGGCCAGGTGGCCCTGCACGTTCAGGGCCTGCTCGCGCGCTGACGCCTTCAACGCCGGATCGGCCGCCGCGATGCCCTTGGCCAGTTCCTCGACCGGCACGTCGATCAGGTCTGCCAGGTCCTCGACCGGCCTCCCGGTCGGGGAAAATCGCATGTCGACCAGCTTCGCCGCCGCAAGGCTGTTGTCGCCCAGAAGCCGTGCAAGGCCGATGGTCCGGCCAAGCTTCAGCCCCTGCTTTTCGTCAAGCTTGCCTTCGATGACCATCGTGCCGATGGTCTGGTCGGACAGGTCGTCAGGCCCGCTCAGCCGGTCGAGAACCGCCCTGGCGACCTTCCCCTTGATCCCCGCCGCCGTCACCGCCTCGGCCAGCCTGGCCTTTTCCAGGAGGATCATCGTCTCCGGCGGCTCGAGCGCTGCCGGGTCGGGCCGGCCGTCCGGCCTGACTGCGGGGCGCATGTTGCCGGTGACCTCCGGGGCGACGCGGTCGAGTTTCTCGATGAGCCGCCCCGCCACCTGCGGCTCAAGCCCCGCATCGGCAATCGCACTGCGCACCAGGCTCACAGCGTCGGATGCCGAAGCGGTCTGGTCGGGAACCGCCGCAAGCTTTTCGGCAACCTCGCGCGGAAGGACACCCACCAGTCCGGCCGCAGCCGCACGGCGGGCCGCGGCTTCTGACCGGATGAGTTCGGTCGCGACAGCGGCCGTAACGCGGCGCCCGTCGAGGCTTCCGGTCTTCGCGATGGCAAGGAGGTCAGCGATCGGAATGTCGTTGCTGGGCATGGGGGCTACTCTTCTGGCTCATATGCGGGGGATGCGTGGCACGGGGGAGAGCCCCCGTGCCCTGGTCTCGGCCAATGTGGCGGGCTGGCCGTCGCGGCTGACGACAAGCCATGCGCCGGAAACCTTCCGGGCGCGCAGGTCGATTTCGGCCATCGTGGGGTCTGCGAAGTCCGTCAACCAGACCTCGGCACCAAAGCCGAGCGCGGTCAGCAGGACAGGAGCCCCGGGCGGCAGGTCGGCCAAGGGCACAGTCTGCCCGTCGCCGGCCAGCGCGGCAAGCCGCGCGGCAGCCTCCGCCCGCGTCGGGTAAAAGGCAGGGGAGGGCATGCTCATGGCGTCGCCTCCTGCGGGTCTTTCGGCGGGTCGTCCTTGTCGAGCAGGCGGCCGACGCCCCAGATCGAACCTCCGATCGCGGCAAGCCCCGCAACCGACCAGCCGATTGCCGCCCGTGCCATCGCCTGCCCGCCCTTTGCGAGGTAATAGTCATAGACGGACAGGAAGGCATTCACCGGGGCCATCGGCAGCGCATGAACCCGCAGCGACCCGACCCGGCCCATCCCGTAGGCGGCAACCTCGTCAAGGTAATTGACGACGGCAAAGACCGGCTGCCCGCCCACGATCTTGTTGCGCAAACCGTTGACCGGATAAAGGAACAGGTCGGTCAGCACATGCGTCCCCTCGTGAAAGAAATTGTCCACCTTGTCAGCCAGGGTCGCGCCGTGGTTGGCGACAGAGGTCTTCTGATAGGACCAGAAGCCGAGGAACTTCTTCACCGGGCCATTCGGAGTTGCTCCCGCTCCTCCGTTCAGGCCGTACAGGAACCACCGCCCGGGTCCGCTTTCGACCAGCGCCTTGCGCCACCCACCCTTGCCGACCATTGCGGTAAAGAACTTGGCCTGCGCCAAGTAGTCGAAGGCGAACCACTTGAAGACATTGTCGGTATAGATGCTCGCCCGTACCGCCGCACGCGTGGCCAGTGAACGCAGATTCCTGACGGTGAGCGCCGCCATGACCTTGCGGCCGGCATTTGTCATCGCCCTGATCCCGGTCATCAGGACCGCCTTGGCACCGGCCATGATTGCCTTCGTGCCGCCAAGCGAAACCACGGTCAGCACCACATCCACCACCGTCAACACCAGATAGAAGGCCTGGCCCCAGGACGAGGCGATCTTGCCCATGCCGCCCGGAATGCCGCCCGAACGGCCCTTGGGATCAGAGGAGAATTCCAGGTTCCAGTAGCCCGCGACCTTGACCACATGGTCCAGCGCGGTGGGTTTGCCACCTCCGCCCTCGCCGCTGCCCGGCCTGGCGTTTTCGGGCCCGGGACCATGGCCGCCCTTGCCGCTGCCTTGCGTGCCGCGCGCATCGCCGCCCCTGGCGCCGCCGCCCTGCTGGCCGTTGCCGCCCTGCGATCCCGCAGTTTCCGGCGGCGGGGATCCCGCAGGCGCCTGGCGCCCGCCGCCATTGCCGCCGGTCGGGTCTGCGCCGGGTCCCGGCAGCGTCCCGGGGGCGGCGGGCGTGACACCGCCGGA
>JBEIDZ010000222.1:0-5358 GCA_040383215.1 Paracoccaceae bacterium
ATCACCATTGAGGCCGGACCGCGGCGCAACGATGGCACCCGCCGCACCACGCGCTACGACATCGACATGGTGAAATGCATTTACTGCGGTTTTTGTCAGGAAGCCTGTCCCGTCGACGCCATCGTTGAGGGGCCGAACGCCGAATTCGCGACCGAGACGCGCGAGGAGCTTTACTACGACAAGGAGCGGCTTCTGGCCAATGGCGAGCGCTGGGAATCCGAGATCGCGCGCAATCTCGAGATCGATGCACCCTATCGCTGAGGCTGCAGGAAGGACCGCGATGAACCGGGGATGGATCAGGGCAGCAGTTCGGGCCGGGCGTGGAGGCGCCGGCTGATGAGCGGTGCCAATCCCTTTGCCGCGATGATGCAGGCCGGGCAGGACTGGGCGCGGGCGCTCAACCCGGCGCTTGACGCATTCTCGGTCAAGGGGGTCGAAGCGCTCTGGCCGACGATGCCGAAGGAGGTCATGGAAACCTTCATGGGCAAGACCTTCAACCCCGGGGGGCTGGATGCCAAGACGCGGCTTCTCTTGACGCTGGCCGGGCTGACGGTGCTGGGCGCGCAGGCCGAGGCGCAGCTTCGGCTGACGGTTCGCCACGCGCGCGAAGCGGGTGCGACGCGGCAGGAGATTGCCGAGACGATCGCGCTCATGGGCCTCTTCGGCGGGTGGCCCGCGATGACGCGGGCGATGGAGCTGGCGCGCGCGGCGATGGACGACGAGGACGGGAAGGGACAGGACGCATGACGGTGGGCGCTTTCATCTTCTACCTTTTCGCGATCCCGACCGTTGCCGGCGGGCTCATGACGGTGCTGGCCCGCAACCCGGTGCATTCGGTGCTCTGGCTGATCCTGGCCTTCCTCTCGGCGGCGGGGCTTTTCGTGCTGCTGGGGGCGGAATTCGTCGCGATGCTCTTGATCATCGTCTATGTCGGCGCTGTCGCGGTGCTGTTTCTGTTCGTCGTCATGATGCTGGACGTCGATTTTGCGGAACTGAAGGCCGAGATGGCGCGCTACATGCCGCTCGGGCTTCTGATCGGGGTGATCATGCTGATGCAGCTGGCGCTTGCGCTGGGCGTCTGGGGCTTTGACGCCGCGGCGGGGCAAAGGGTGATCAACCCGGTGGGTGACATGGACAATACCCGCGCGCTGGGGCTGATCCTTTATGACCGGTATTTCCTGCTGTTCCAGCTGGCGGGGCTTGTGCTTCTGGTCGCGATGATCGGGGCGATCGTGCTGACCCTGCGCCACCGCACCGACATCAAGCGGCAGGACGTGCTGGCGCAGATGTTCCGCGACCCGGCCAAGGCGATGGAACTGAAGGACGTCAAGCCGGGGCAGGGGTTGTGATGAGGGGGGTGGGTCTAGCCGTTATAGCAGTGGCATTCAGCCACGGTCCCGCATGGTCGTGCAGCATCATCATGCCAACTCTGGCCGAACGGATTGGTGAGGCTTTGCGCGACAGGCGTGCTGTCCAAGCCCGGGATTGCAGTTTCGAATATGGAGGAAACCGGGACGAGGTCGCAGGGGGACCCGCAGTCGATCTGGGCGACGGCCGCATTGTGCAGAACCAATACTGGATCAGCAGAAGCTCGACCGGACGGCGCGATCTTGGATCGACCTTTCTTGTCGATTGCGGCACCGGGGAAACGGCAGAAGTGCTTGGTTGGCTGGCATCCGAGACATCTTGTGGCCCAGACTACTCGATGGAAGGGGTTGTCGCGCCGGATGGACCGCTTGACCTACACCATGGTGCGAACCTCTCCGAGTTCGTAGAGCAGGCCGAGAGATTGGACATTCGGGCGTGGCTGGACGCAATCACAATCAGTGATGATCTACGTCCTCGGAACAACGTCGACTTTTTTTGCGGCTGCAGGCTTTTCTACCCTGACAGTCCAGGCGCGCGGCAATAGTGGTCCCGGCCTGCGCTGGGACGAGTGACACATCCGGCGAGGCCGGACAATGACGACGGGCGAAAGCCCTACGAGGAAACAAAGATGGCGACAGTCGGCCTTGAACATTACCTGACGGTGGCGGCGGCGCTCTTCGTTATCGGGATCTTCGGGCTGTTCCTGAACCGCAAGAACGTCATCATTCTGCTGATGTCGATCGAGCTGATCCTTCTGGCGGTCAACATCAACCTGGTCGCCTTCTCCTCGTTCCTCGGCGATCTGACGGGGCAGGTCTTCACGCTGTTCGTGCTCACGGTGGCGGCGGCTGAGGCGGCGATCGGGCTGGCGATCCTTGTGTGCTTCTTCCGCACGCGCGGGACCATCGACGTCGAAGACGTCAACGTGATGAAGGGCTGATCCGATGGTGAGCGTCATCCTGTTTGCGCCGCTGGTCGGCGCGCTCATCGCGGGCTTCGGCTGGCGGCTGATCGGCGAGACGGCGGCGCAGTGGGTCACGACGGGGCTGCTGTTTCTGGCCTGTCTGCTGTCGTGGATCGTGTTTCTGGGTCACGACGGGGTGACCGAGCAGATCGTGCTCATGCGCTGGATCGAAAGCGGGACGCTGTCGGCGGAATGGGCGATCCGGCTTGACCGGCTGACGGCGATCATGCTGATCGTGGTCACCACGGTGTCGGCGCTCGTGCATCTTTATTCCTTCGGCTACATGGCGCATGACGACAACTGGCACGAGGGCGAGCATTACCGGGCGCGCTTCTTTGCCTATCTGTCGTTCTTTACCTTCGCGATGCTGATGCTGGTGACGGCGGACAACCTGATCCAGATGTTCTTTGGCTGGGAGGGGGTGGGGGTCGCCTCATATCTGCTGATCGGTTTCTACTATCGCAAGCCGAGCGCCAATGCGGCGGCGATCAAGGCCTTTGTCGTCAACCGGGTGGGCGATTTCGGCTTTGCGCTGGGGATATTCGCGATCTTCTTCCTCGTCGATTCCGTGCGCTTTGACGATGTCTTTGCCGCGGCGCCCGAGCTTGCGCAGATGCAACTTAGCTTTCTCTGGACCGAGTGGAATGCGGCCGAGCTGATCGCGGTGCTTCTGTTCATCGGGGCGATGGGCAAGTCGGCGCAGCTGTTCCTGCATACCTGGCTGCCCGATGCGATGGAGGGTCCGACGCCGGTATCGGCGCTGATCCATGCCGCGACGATGGTGACGGCGGGGGTGTTCCTGGTGTGCCGGATGTCGCCGCTGATGGAATATGCGCCCAAGGCCACGGATTTCATCGTGTTCCTCGGCGCCTCGACCGCGTTCTTTGCGGCGACCGTGGGGCTGGTCCAGAACGACATCAAGCGGGTGATCGCCTATTCGACCTGTTCGCAGCTGGGCTACATGTTCGTGGCGGCCGGGTCGGGCGTCTATTCGGTGGCGATGTTCCATCTGTTCACCCATGCCTTCTTCAAGGCGATGCTGTTTCTGGGTGCGGGCTCGGTCATCCATGCGATGCATCACGAGCAGGACATGCGCCATTACGGCGGGCTGAGAACGAAGATTCCCTATACCTTCTGGGCGATGCTGGTGGGGACGCTGGCCATCACGGGTGTCGGCATCCCGCTGACGCATATCGGGTTTGCGGGCTTCCTGTCGAAGGATGCGGTAATCGAAAGCGCCTGGGCCGGCGGGGGGTCGTATGCCTTCTGGCTGCTGGTACTCTCGGCCGCGATGACAAGCTTCTATTCCTGGCGGCTGATGTTCCTGACCTTCTGGGGCACGCCGCGGGGCGACCATCATACGCATGAACATGCGCATGAGAGCCCGGCCATCATGCTGGTGCCGCTGGGCGTGCTGGGGCTGGGCGCGGTGTTGTCGGGGATGATCTGGTACAACAGCTTCTTTGGCCACAGCGATCAGGTCGCGCGCTTCTTTGGCATCCCCTATGGAGAGGCACAGGCCGCGGAGGGCGGGGATGAGGCCCATGCGACAGAAGACGCGGCCGCTGAGCATGGCGAGGAGGGCAAGGAGGCCCATCACGGCGCTTTCATCGGGGCGCCGGGCGAGGGGGCGATCCACGTCGGGCCGGACAACCACGTGCTTGACGATGCCCATGCAGCGCCGACCTGGGTGAAGCTCAGCCCCTTTGTCGCGATGCTGATCGGCCTTGGCCTTGCCTGGCAGATGTATATCCGCCGGCCGGACTGGCCCGGCAGGCTCGCGGCGCAGCAGCGGCCGCTGTATCTTTTTCTGCTCAACAAGTGGTACTTCGACGAGATCTACGACTTCCTCTTCGTCCGGCCGGCGGTCGGTCTTGGCCGGCTTCTGTGGAAGCAGGGCGACGGGGCGGTGATCGACGGGGGGATCAACGGGCTTGCCATGGGGGTGGTGCCCTGGTTCACCCGCGTCGCCGGGCGGATGCAGTCTGGCTACATCTTTACCTATGCGCTGTTCATGGTGCTTGGGATCGCGGCGCTGATCACCTGGATGACGATCGGCGGGGGGGCCAACTGATGGGCAATCTCCTGTCACTTGTCACTTTCATCCCGATCATCGGGGCGGCTATCCTAGCGCTGTTCCTGCGCGGAGAGGACCGGGCGGCGCAGTCGAACGCGAAATGGGTGGCGCTGGCGACCACGCTGTTCACCTTCGTCGTCTCGCTCTTCATCCTGTTCGGCTTTGACCCGGCCAACCCGGATTTCCAGTTCGTCGAGGAGCGGCCCTGGCTTCTGGGCCTGAGCTACCGGATGGGGGTGGACGGGATCTCGTTGCCCCTGGTGATGCTGACGACCTTCCTGATGCCGCTGACCATTGCTGCCTGCTGGCATGTCACGCACCGGGTGAAGGAATACATGATCGCCTTCCTCGTGCTCGAGACGATGATCCTCGGGGTCTTTCTCGCGCTCGATCTTGTGCTCTTCTACCTCTTCCTCGAGGCGGGGCTGATCCCGATGTTCCTGATCATCGGCATCTGGGGCGGCAAGGACCGCATCTATGCCACGTTCAAGTTCTTCCTCTATACCTTCTTCGGCTCGGTCCTGATGCTGATCGCGATGGTCGCGATGTTCGTCCAGGCGGGCACGACCTGCATCGGTGCCTGCGGCGAGGGCGAGGTGGCGTTGCAGGGCTATGTCTTTGCGGCCGACACGATCCGGGTGCTGGGCATCGACATCGCCGGCGGGGCACAGACGCTGATGTGGCTGGCCTTCTTCATCTCATTCGCGGTGAAGATGCCGATGTGGCCATTCCACACCTGGCTGCCGGATGCGCATGTGCAGGCGCCGACCGCGGGGTCGGTGGTACTGGCCGCCGTGCTGCTGAAACTTGGCGGGTACGGTTTCCTGCGTTTCAACCTGCCGATGTTCCCGGTCGCCTCCGAGATCTGGGCGCCGGTCGTGCTGTGGATGTCGGCGATCGCCATCGTCTATGCCTCGCTCGTCGCGCTGGTGCAGAGCGACATCAAGAA
>JBEIDZ010000223.1:0-5348 GCA_040383215.1 Paracoccaceae bacterium
CCGCACCCGCCCCGCCCGAGGAGCCGCCGGGCACGCGGCCGAGATCCCAGGGGTTGCGGGTCGGGCCGCCATAGACCGCGGCCTCGGTCGCCGGGCCGATGCCGCCTTCGGGCGAGGTGGTGCGGCCGAAGGTGACGACGCCGGTCGCGCGCATGCGGGCGAAGACGGCGCTGTCGACCGGATAGCGGGTATTGGCAGACAGGCGCGAGCCCTGGTGGCTGGGGAAATCCACCGCCTCGGCGCCGAGGTCCTTTATCAGGAAGGGCACGCCGCGGAAGGGGCCCTCGGGGAGCCCTGCGCGGATCGCGCGGCGGGCGACCTCCTCCTGCACCAGGACGACGGCGTTGAGCGCGGGGTTGACGCGGGCGACCCGGTCGAGCGCGGCGTCGAGAAGTTCGTCGGCCGTGACTTCGCCTGCGGCCACCTGCCCGGCCAGCCAGGTCGCGTCACCCGCCTCGTAGTCGGCCCAGGACATCTTCGCTCTCTCCCCCTGTCGGTCAGGGCGGTGATAGCCGCGGCGGAGCGGTGCGGCAAGGCGCGGGGTCAGGGCGGGGTTGAGGAGGGCCCAGCGGGCCGGTCAGCCGCGGCGGGCGAGCCAGCCGAGGAGGTTCTGCCAGAGCCGGCCATACCCGTCCCAGGCGCAGAAGGCGGGAGAGAGCCAGTGCGGGCCGATGTCGGAGGTCCAGGCCGCCGTCCGGCCCTGCCCCGCGGTGCCGAGGACGAGGAGCGGGTGGCCGCCCTGATCGGCCGGAAGGCGGGCGATGACCTCGGCCTCGTCGCGGGGCATGACCTCGTTGACGCCCAGCACGACGGGCCAGGCACCGCCGAGCCCCGCCATGACCGGATGGGCGGGCTGGACGATGTCGGCCACAGCGCCTTCGGGCATCTCGATGCGGTCGTCCCAGGGGTGGCAGGTCACGGGCAGCACATCCTCGACCGGGGTGCGGCGCCAGCGGGCCTTGCCGTCGATGCCCTGGAAGCTGAGATAGCCGCCGACCATGAGGAGCCCGCCGCCCTTTTCGACCCAGGCGCGGATGAGCTTGAGCCGGTTCGGGGCGGTTTCCGAGCGGAGCCAGACGGCGGGCGGCAGCAAAAGCGTATTGGCGCCGATGTCGGAGAGGATCAGGACGTCATAGGCATCAAGCCCGGCCATGTCGAAGGGAAAGCCCTCTGCGGCCTCGTGCGAGGGCATGTAGGTGAGGTCGATCCCGGTCCCCCTGAGCGCCTCTGTGAGCGGCGTGGCACCGAGATGGAAGGTGACGCTGCCGAACTGGTCGAAACCCTTGTAATGGGTCGAGGAACTGACCCAGCTTTCGCCGGCGAGAAGAACCTTGATGGCCATGCGGATGCCTTTCCTGTGGTGACCGGGACATGACCGGGGCCGAGACGCCGGACGCGGCCTGCATAGCCGATTGCGGGCGTCCGGCAAACCGGGGCGACGGGTTTTGTGCAGCTGATGGCGGGACTGTGGTTGCGGCGGAACCCACTGCCCCGGCACGGGCCGACCGGATCGCGGTGGAGTGGTGCGGATGAGAGGACTCGAACCTCCACGGGTGTTACCCCACAGCGACCTCAACGCTGCGCGTCTACCAATTCCGCCACATCCGCATGTGTGCTTGGTCAGGCGGAGCGCGTTTAGCGCGGGCCAGGGGCGATGGCAAGTGGTGACGATGGCAGCGGTCCGGTGGCGCCGAGCCGGGGCGCCTTGGCGGGCATGAGCCGCTTCCGTCGCGGCGGGCGCTTGTGTAGGAGAGGCGGCAGCCGCAGGAGGGGCAGCGCCATGGTGGAATGGATCGTCTCGGACGGGCTTGTCCCCTATCCCGAGGCCGAGGCCTTCATGTCGGCGCGGGCAGATGCAATCGCGCGGGGCGCGGCGGAGGAATGCGTCTGGCTGGTCGAGCATCCGCCGCTTTACACCGCCGGCACCTCGGCCAATGACGACGAACTGACCGATCCGGGGCGGTTTCCGGTCTACCGCAGCGCGCGGGGCGGGCGTTATACCTATCACGGGCCGGGGCAGCGGGTCGCCTATCTGATGCTCGACGTGGGCGCGCGGGGGCGGGATGTGCGCTGCTTCGTGCGCGACATCGAGGCCTGGGTGATCGACACGCTGGGCGCCTTTGGCGTGCGGGGAGAGATCAGGCCGGGGCGGGTCGGCGTCTGGGTGGCGCGGCCCGACAAGCCCCCCCTGCCCGATGGCACGCCGCGCGAGGACAAGATCGCAGCCATCGGCATCCGCCTGCGGCGCTGGGTCAGCTTTCACGGGGTGTCGGTCAATGTCGATCCCGACCTGAGCCATTTCGGCGGAATCGTGCCCTGCGGCATCCGCGACCAGGGGGTGACGTCGCTGGTCGACCTCGGGTTGCCGGTGAGCATGGCCGACCTTGACCTTGCGCTGCGGGAGAGCTTCGGGCGCCGCTTCGGCCCGGGCACCGCGGGGGGGCGGCGGGATTGCACGACGGCGGGAGACACGGCAGGGCCGTGACCCCCCGGCCGCGGGCCGTCGCCTGCGCCAATTCGGCGCGCAGGGCAGCCGTGCAGGAACCTTGCCCCGCGGGAAGCAGTTGTCTACAAGCGGGGAAAAGGCGGGACCGGGCGACCGGAACATGCCGAATCCGCAAGGAATATCCGTAGCCAAACCGGGAGTGCGCCAATGGCTGACGCCGCCATCCACGGCCATGAACACCACGACGAGCGGGGCTTCTTCACCCGCTGGTTCATGTCCACGAACCACAAGGACATCGGGATCCTCTACCTCTTCGTCTCGGGGTTCGCGGGCTTCATCGCGGTGGCCTTCACGGTCTACATGCGGATGGAGCTGATGCATCCGGGCGTGCAGTACATGTGCATGGAAGGCGCGCGCTTCACCGCCGCCGCGGCTTCGGAATGTACGCCGAACGGCCATCTGTGGAACGTGCTGATCACCTATCACGGCGTGCTGATGATGTTCTTCGTCGTCATCCCCGCGCTGTTCGGCGGTTTCGGCAACTATCTGATGCCCTTGCAGATCGGCGCGCCGGACATGGCGTTTCCGCGGCTGAACAACCTGTCCTTCTGGCTTTACGTGACGGGACTTTGTCTTGGCATCGCCTCGATGCTGTCGCCGGGGGGCAACGGGCAGTCCGGGTCGGGGGTGGGCTGGGTGCTTTATCCGCCGCTGTCGACGACCGAGGGCGGCATGTCGATGGATCTTGCGATCTTTGCGGTCCACGTGTCGGGGGCGTCCTCGATTCTGGGCGCGATCAACATGATCACGACCTTCCTGAACATGCGCGCGCCGGGGATGACGCTGCACAAGGTGCCGCTCTTCTCATGGTCGATCTTCGTGACGGCCTGGCTGATCCTGCTGGCGCTGCCGGTGCTGGCCGGTGCGATCACGATGCTGCTGATGGACCGCAATTTCGGCACGACCTTCTTTGACCCGGCGGGGGGCGGGGACCCGGTGCTTTACCAGCACATCCTGTGGTTCTTCGGCCATCCCGAGGTCTATATCATCATCATCCCCGGTTTCGGGATCATCAGCCACGTGATCGCCACATTCTCGAAAAAGCCGGTCTTCGGCTATCTGCCGATGGTCTATGCGATGGTGGCGATCGGGGTGCTGGGCTTCGTCGTCTGGGCGCATCACATGTACACGGTCGGCATGTCGCTGACCCAGCAGAGCTATTTCATGCTGGCGACGATGGTCATCGCGGTGCCGACGGGGATCAAGATCTTCTCGTGGATCGCCACGATGTGGGGCGGTTCGGTCGAGTTCAGGGTACCGATGCTCTGGGCGATGGGGTTCCTCTTCCTCTTCACGCTCGGCGGCGTGACCGGGATCGTGCTGAGCCAGGCGGCGATCGACCGCGCCTATCACGACACCTACTATGTGGTGGCGCATTTCCACTATGTGATGAGTCTGGGCGCGGTCTTCTCGATCTTTGCCGGGATCTACTTCTACTTTCCCAAGATGACCGGGAAGATGCTGCCGGAATGGGCCGGGCGCATCCACTTTGCGGCCATGTTCATCGGGTCGAACCTGACCTTCTTCCCGCAGCACTTCCTCGGCCGGCAGGGCATGCCGCGGCGCTACATCGACTATCCCGAGGCCTTCGCCTACTGGAATTACTTTTCCTCGATCGGGGCCTTCATCGCCTTCGGCTCGTTCCTGTTCTTCATCGTGGTGCTGTTCTGGACGCTGATCCGCGCGCCCAAGACGGCGCCGGCGAACCCCTGGAACGAATGGGCCGATACGCTGGAATGGACCCTGCCCTCGCCCCCGCCCGAGCACACGTTCGAGACGCTGCCGAAGCGGTCGGACTGGGACAAGAGCCACGCGCATTAACGGCACGCGGCATGCCCTATGCCTGGGTGACACGACCCGAAACGGCCCCGGACATGTCCGGGGCCGTTTTGCCAACCGAGGGGGCGCCACCCTGGGCCCAGCTCCGGCTCTGGCCCTACCGGTCGCTGCCGCCGCAGGGTTTTGTCGTCTTCTTTGCGATCACGGCACTTCTGGTGGCGGTGCCGCTGCTGGCGGTGATCGGGTCGCCGGTGCTTTGGGGTGTGCTGCCCTTTGTGGTGGCGACCTTTGCGGCGATGTGGTGGGGGCTCAAGCGCAGCTGGGCGGACGCGGCGGTGGTCGAGGAGCTGCGGCTCTGGCCCGACCGGGTGACGCTGTCGCGCCACGGCCCGCGCGGGCGTCGCGCGCAATGGGAGGCCAATCCGCATTGGGTGGAGGTCCGGCTGCACCCGAAGGGTGGGCCGGTGCCGGATTATGTGACGCTCAGGGGCGCGGGGCGCGAGGTCGAGATCGGGGCCTTCCTGTCGGAGGAGGAGCGCCGCGCGCTTTATGGCGAGCTTTGCGACAGGATGCGGCGCCTGAGCGGGCGGGCCTGATCAGCCGAGCCGCGCCTTGACCGTGCCGCCGACGCGGCCGAAATCCATCTGGCCGGTGTGGCGCGCCTTGAGCACGGCCATGACGCGGCCCATGTCGCGCACCGAGGTCGCGCCGACCTCGGCGATGGCGGTGGCGATGGCGGCATCGACCTCGGCTTCGTCAAGCTGACGGGGCAGGAATTCCTCGATCACGCCGATTTCGGCGCGCTCCTTGTCGGCCAGTTCGATCCGGCCGCCCTCTTCGTAGGCGCGGGCGGATTCGAGGCGCTGCTTCACCATCTTGCCGAGGATGGCGAGAATCGCGTCTTCGCCGACTTCGGCACCTTCGCCTTCGCCGCGAAGGGCGATTTCGCGGTCCTTGATCGCGGCGTTGATGAGGCGCAGGGTGGAAAGCCTTTCGGCTTCGCGGGCCCGCATCGCATCCTTGAGCGCCGCGTTGATCCTTTCGCGCAAGTCCATTGCGGACC
>JBEIDZ010000224.1:0-5328 GCA_040383215.1 Paracoccaceae bacterium
CCCCCCGTCCCGGCCTCACCTGCTGTCCCGGCCGGGCACGACCACGCCCGCCGCACCTTGCCCTGCATACGCTGAAATGGCCAGCATGATGACCGCAAGCCCCCCCGGCCCCGGGGCACGCGATTCACACTCGCTCCCGCAGGATGGATGACACCCTCGCGCCCCTCCGCCCGCATCCCCCGGCCCCAATCCTGCTGCTCTCCTTCCGGCTCCGGGGAATCCGACCTCCGTTCACCCTTCTTCAATCCACCCCACCGCGCGGTGCCGTCACACCCGGCCTCTTCGGCCCATGCCGAAAATCGCACCGACGTGATACCGACGTGATACCGAAGCGCCGTTTTCGGAGATTTCCGGGGTTAACCTGTTGATTCGCCAGCTCTCACCAGCGGCGATCAGAGGCTCCGTGGTGGCGAGGGGGGGACTCGAACCCCCGACCCCGCGATTATGAGTCGCGTGCTCTAACCAGCTGAGCTACCTCGCCATGGGCCGCGCTGCCTTAGGCCAGCGCACCCCGCGCGTCAACCGCAAAAGCCCCCGCGCCCCCTTTCCGTCCCCCGGCAAATGCGCGATGACTGCCCCATACAGCCATGCCCGCGGCGGAGGATCCCCATGCATGCCCTCGACCGTCTCGCCGCCCTCCTCGGCCCCCAGGGTTTCGCGCAAGGGTCCGACATGGACCGCTGGACGCGCGACTGGACCGGGGCCTATCCCTCGGCACCTCTGGCCGTCCTGCGCCCCGCAACAACCGCCGAGGTCTCCGCATCCATGGCCATCGCCCGGACCGAAGGCCTGACCGTAGTCCCCGCCGGGGGCCTGACCGGCCTGAACGGCGGGACCCAGGCCAATGGCGCGCTCGTCCTCTCGCTCGACCGGATGAACCGCATCCGCGAGATCCGGCCCGAAGACCGCACCGCAACGGTCGAGGCGGGCGTGATCCTCGCCAACCTCCATGCCGCGGTCGACGCGCACGGGCTGATCTTCCCGCTCACCTTCGGTGCGCGCGGATCCTGCATGATCGGCGGGGTGCTTTCGACCAATGCGGGCGGGTCGAACGTGCTGCGCTACGGCAATACCCGCGATCTCTGCATGGGGATCGAGGTCGTCCTTGCCGATGGCCGCGTGATGAACCTCATGTCCGCCCTGCACAAGGACAATTCCGGGCTCGCGCTGCGCCACCTCTTTATCGGCGCCGAGGGAACGCTCGGCATCATCACCGCCGCCGTGCTCAAGCTCAAGCCGAAGCCGCTCGCCTATGCCACCGCCATGCTCGCCGTGCCCCGCGTGGCCGATGCGCTGTCCCTGCTCAACCGGCTCCAGGACGCGACCGGCGGCGCGGTCGAAGCCTTCGAATACATGCCGCGCTGCTATATCGACGGCTATCTGCGCCATGTTCCCGGGGCGCGAGCCCCCTTCGACCAGGCCCATGACGTCAACATCATGGTCGAACTCGGCGTCACTGCACCGCGCGACGCGACCCCGGGGCCCGACGGGACCGTGCCGATTACCGCCACGCTCGAACGCCTGCTTGAAGAGATGCTGGAGGAAGGCACCCTTCTCGACGCCGTCATCGCCCGCTCCGAGGCGCAGCGGCGGGAGATCTGGCACCGGCGCGAGGTCGCAGGCCAGTTCAGCTACAATGTCCAGCCGCTCGTCGATACCGACGTGGCCCTGCCGCTCGACCGCGTCGCGGATTTCCTCGACCGCGTCCTGCCCGCAATCCGCGAACTCGACCCCGGCGCCGAGGAGCTGGTCGTCGGCCATCTGGGCGACGGCAACATCCACTACACCTCGCTGCCCACCCGCGACGACCCCGCGCTGAAAGAGGCGATCCGCGAAAGGATCGAGGATGTCGTGGCCCATCTCGGCGGCAGCTTCTCGGCCGAACACGGGATCGGCCAGTCCAAGCTCGGCACCATGCGCCGCCGCAAGGACCCGGTCGCGCTCGACGTCATGCGCGCGCTCAAGGCCGCCCTCGACCCCGCCGGCATCCTCAATCCCGGCAAGGTCATCCCCCCGCCCGACTGACCGCGGCCCGACGGACCGCCGCCCCTTTCGCTTTGCCTTTCGGTACCCGAATGACAGCCACCTTCCGGACCATCTGGTCCGATCAGACGCTCAGGATGCTGCTGATCCTGACCTTTCTTTTCGGGATATTCACCTGTTCCATTGGCCCTTTTCAGTCGCTCGTCGGGGTCAGGCATTTCGGCCTGTCGGACCCGGCCTATGCCGCGCTGCTGATGGCCGCGCTCCTCGTCTCCATCGCGGTTTCCGTCGGCATCGGCATCGTCACCGATCAGCGCCCCTCGCGGCGCGGTATGGCATTGTTCGCCGTCATCTCGCTCCTGGTCGGCGGTCTGGCCGTCTGGGTCTTCGACACGGCCGCCGCCTTCGTGCTCGTCCACCTCCTGCTGATCCCGGTCGCGGGCACGCTCTTCGGCCAGATATTCGCTGTCACGCGCCTGCATGTCACCCCCCGGCCTGAGGCCGAGCGCAACGCCATCGTCTCGGTCCTGCGGGCCGCCATGGGCATCCCCTGGGTCTTCGTTCTGCCGCTCTGGAGCCTGGTGCTGACCGCCGATGCGCGGCTGATCCTGATCTATCCCGTGATGGCCCTGCTCGGCCTTGCGATGCTCGCCGTCATCCTGCGCGACTGGCCGCCCGACAGCGCCGCCCCCTGGACCGAGGTGAAGTCCGGCCTCGGTTTCCGCGCCTCGATCCGCGAGATGACGGCGCGCCCGGTCATGATCCGCGTCATGCTGATCGGTGCGCTCCATGCCGGTGGGGCCATCGCCGGGGTGATCCTCGGCCTGCTCTTTGCCGAAGCCGGGCGCGGTGCCGACCAGCTCGGCCTCTTTTTCAGCGCCTTCGTCGCGTTCGAGGTGCTGACCATGCTGGCCGTCGGCGCCTTTGCCGCCCGCCTGCCGCGGCTCGTGCTGCTGGTCGCCGGGACCGCGATCTATGCGCTCTTTCTCGTGTTGCTGCCGCTCCTTGTGCAGACGCCCTGGCTCTGGGCGCTCTCTGTCCTCGGCGGAGGGGGCGGCGCGCTGATCTATCTGCCCGCGCTTGGCTATCTGCAGGACCTGCTGGGCCGCCGCGCAGGGGCGGGCGCTTCGCTCCTGGCGCTGCAACGGCTTTCCTCGGACGGGCTCACCGCGGCGATCTACGCCTTCGGCGCCTGGGCTGCGGGCTACTGGCTCGTGGCCGTCCTCGGCGCCGCGACAACGCTGGGCGCCATCGCGACAGTCGCCTGGCTCGACCGCACCCGCCCCCATTCCGGAACCGAGGCCCCGTAGGTTGGGTGAAACTCACCTTTTTTTTAGTGGGTGTAACCCACGCGCGCCCACATTCTCAGCCGAAGAACCCCGGCCCTGCCCGCTCCAGCAACCGCCGCGCCATCGCCTCGCCCATCTCGGCGCCATCCTCGACCGCGCCGCCCATGTCGTCGGCCAGCACCATCGCGCCATCCGTCTTGAGGATTTCCCCGCGCAGCCGCAGGCTGCCGCCGTCAAGCTCGGCCAGCCCCCCGATCGGCGTCTGGCATGACCCGTCGAGCGCCGCGAGGAACGCCCGCTCTGCCGCGAGCCGCCGGCCCGTCGGCCCGTCGTGGATCGCCTCCAGCAGCGCCCCCGCGCGGCCGTCATCGGCGCGCCGTTCGATCCCGATCGCGCCCTGCGCCACGGCGGGCAGCATGTCGTCCGGCGCGATCGGCACCCGCGGCACCTCGGTCATGTTCAGCCGGTTCAGCCCTGCCATGGCCAGGAACGTCGCCTCCGCCACCCCCTCGGATAGCTTGCGCAGCCGCGTCTGCACGTTGCCGCGGAACTCCACCACCCGAAGATCGGGCCGGCGCGCTATCAGCTGTGCCCGCCGCCTCAGGCTCGACGTGCCCACCACGGCACCCGCCGGCAGATCAGCGAGCCCCCCCGGCGCCAGCGACACGAAGGCATCGCGCACATCCTCGCGCGGCAGATGCGTGTCCAGGACCAGGCCCGCCGGCTGCTCCACCGGCATGTCCTTCATCGAATGCACGGCGATATCGATCGACCCGTCCAGCAGCGCTTCCTCGATCTCGCGGGTGAAGAGGCCCTTGCCGCCGATCTCCTTCAGCGGCCGGTCCTGGACCGCATCTCCCGTCACCTTGATGACGACGATGGCAAAGGCATCCTCGGGCAGGCCGAAGGCCGCCATCAGGCGGGCGCGCGTCTCATGCGCCTGGGCCAGCGCAAGCGGCGATCCACGGGTTCCGATCCGAAGCGGCAAGGCGGGCGTGGGCAGGATCAGGCTCATGGGTGCAGTCTTAGATGTGTCAACCAAACCTGACAACTGCCTTGACAACGTCCACGACATTGCGGACGCAAGAGCGCAGAGGAAAGGATCGCCGATGCCGCAAGCCAAGACCATCCTGCGCGCCCTTGCCGGCGAGGTCCTGCCCACGCCGCCGATCTGGATGATGCGTCAGGCGGGGCGCTACCTGCCCGAATACCGCGCGACCCGGGGCCAGGCCGGCGACTTCCTGTCGCTGTGCTACAATTCCGACCTCGCCGCCGAGGTCACGCTCCAGCCGATCCGCCGCTACGGCTTCGACGCGGCGATCCTCTTCGCCGACATCCTGCTCCTGCCCCATGCGCTCGGCATGGACCTCTGGTTCGAGACGGGCGAAGGCCCTCGCCTGTCGACCGTGACGACGCGGGCCGACGTGGCCGCGCTCAAGCCTGCCGACGCCATCCACGACCATCTTGCCCCGGTCTATGAGACGCTGCGCATCCTCTCGCGCGAACTCCCGCGTGAAACGGCGCTGATCGGCTTTGCCGGCGCGCCCTGGACGGTGGCCAGCTACATGATCGCCGGACGCGGCACGCCCGACCAGGGCCCCGCCCATGCGCTCAAGCGCGAAGACCGCGCGCTTTTCCAGGCCATCATCGACCGGCTGACCGCGGCGACCGTCGAATACCTCTCGATGCAGGTCACGGCCGGCGCCGAGGTGGTCAAGCTCTTCGACTCCTGGGCCGGGACATTGCGCGGGCAGGATTTCGACGACTTCGCCCTTGCCCCCGCCCGGGCGATCACCCAGGCGCTCAAGGCCCGCCACCCCGGCCTGCCCGTCATCGTCTTTCCCCGCGGCGCCGGCCCCCGCTATGCCGGCGTCCACCGCGCCACTGGCGCCGATGGTGTCGCGCTCGACGACGAGGTCACGCCCGAATGGGCCGCGGCCAATGTCCAGCGCGACGGCTGCGTGCAGGGCAATCTCGCCAGTTCCCACATGGTCACCGGCGGCCCCGCTCTGGTGGCCGAAACGCGCCGCATCCTGCGCGCATTCTCGCGCGGGGC
>JBEIDZ010000225.1:0-5311 GCA_040383215.1 Paracoccaceae bacterium
GACCGCGCCGCCGACCGCTTCGGCCCCGCCTTCCTGTCCGTCCTTGCCGAAGACGCCTGACCGCGCCCCGCTCTCCCCGTGCCGCACACCCCCCATTTTTTGTCCCCAAATATCCCGGGGGGTGAATGGGCCGAAGGCCCAGAGGGGGGCAGCGCCCCCCGTCTCCCCCCGCCGCCTGACGCCCCGTCAGACCGCAGGGGGAGGTCTCATGCAGAGCGCCGCCATCCTGGCAGGGGCGCGCGGTGCGACCTGCCCTTGCCGCCATCCTGTCCGCCGCGCTACCACCCGTGCCATGGCCAAGCTGCACTTCAACTACTCGACCATGAATGCGGGCAAGTCGACCGTGCTCCTGCAGGCCTCGCACAACTATATCGAACGCGGGATGCAGACCTGTCTCCTGACCGCCCGGCTTGACGACCGCGCCGGCCCGGGGCGGATCGAAAGCCGCATCGGCATCGGCGCGGATGCCGATACCTTTGCGCCGGGCGACGACCTCTTTGCCCGCATCCGCGACCGGCTGGCCGAGGGCCCCTGCGCCTGCGTGCTGGTCGACGAGGCGCAGTTCCTCGACCCCGCCCAGGTCTGGCAACTTGCCCGCGCGGTCGATGACCTTGGCGTGCCGGTGATGTGCTTCGGCCTGCGTGTCGATTTCCGCGGGCAGCTCTTCCCGGGCTCGGCCGCGCTGCTCGCGCTTGCCGACGAAATGCGCGAGGTCCGCACCATCTGCCATTGCGGGCGCAAGGCCACCATGGTCGTGCGCAAGGGTCCGGACGGCGAGGTGCTGACCGACGGCGACCAGGTGGTGATCGGCGGCAATGAACGCTATGTCTCGCTCTGCCGCCGCCACTGGCGCGAAGCCACCGGCGACCGCGACCCGACCTGACCCCGGACCCATGCGCCGCCACGCCCCCCTGATCTTTGCGCTGCTCTCGGCGCTCTTCCTTGTCGAACGCGCGGGGAACGGCGGGTTCCTTGCCGCCGCCCCGCCGCCGGCCGTCGCGGGGCTCGCGCCGGTCACGGCGCCCGGCGCGGGCCAGGACTGCCTGCCCCGCGACGATCTGCTTTTTGCCCTGGCGCAGGACGGCGCGCGCCTGATGCCTGAACCTGCGCCCTTCTGCACCGACCGGCCCGATATCGCCGAATGGCTCCTCGCTGACGAATCCACCGGCCCCCGCCATCTCGCCTTTGACGCGCAGGGCTGCCTGGCGACCTGGCAGGAGGTGCCCTGCCCATGACCGCCGCCGGAATCTCGGGTCTGCGCGCGGGCCTCCTGACAGGCCTTGTCCTTGTCGTCGCGATCGCAGCGCTCGTCTGGCGCGGCCTTGGCGCAGGAAGCCCCGCCCCGGCCCCGGCCCTGACCCCGGCCGAGGTGCTGCTTGACGCCCATGACCGCTCTGCCGCCGCCTGCGTCACGCGCGAGGAGATCATGCGCGTCGTCACCACCCACGCCCTGCGATGGTCCGAGACCGCCCCGCTTGTCTGCACCGATGCCCCGCCGGACACCGTCTGGCTGCGCATCATGGCCGAGGACCGCGTCCGCCACTATGCCTTCGGGCCCGACGGCTGCCGCATTGCCGTCGCAGAGGCCGCCTGCCCGTGACCCCGTCCGCTGCCGCGCCCGCCTCGCGCCGTTTTCAGGTCGGCTCGATCTTTGCCGCCTTTGCCGCGGCCTCGGTCTACTGGGGCAGCTACATTGCCGCGATGCCCGATCTGAAGGCGATCTCGGGCCTGACGGATGCGCGCTTCGGGCTCCTGCTGACCTCGGTGACCGTGGGCGGCATCATCTCGATGCAGATTCTCGGGCGCGTGCTGCACCGGGTGCAGGCCTATGCCATCCCTGTCGCCTTGACGGGCTTTGCGGCCGGACTGCTTGTCCTTGCCGCGGCCAGCGGTCCGGTCACGCTTGCCGCCGCGCTGTTTCTGGCGGGCGCTGCCTCGGGCGCGCTCGACATCTCGCTCAACATGCGGCTGGCGCGGATCGAATCCGACTTCGACCTGCAGCTTTTCAACCGTGCCCATGCGGTCTTTCCCTTCGGCATGCTCGTGACCTCGGCCAGCGTGGGCCTTCTGCGCGACGGCGGCGCCACGCCGGCCATGATCTTTCCCGCCGGCGCGGCACTCCTCCTGCTCGCCGCCGCGGCCGAATGGCGGGCGGGCCGCCATCAGGAACCCCTGCCCGCCCCCCGGCGCGGCAGCGGGCGGCTGCGCCCCGGCGGCGTGCTCGTCGCGCTTGGCGCTCTTGCCGCGCTTGGCGCGATGATGGAAAGCGGCGCGCATACCTGGTCGGCACTTTTCGTCGAAGGCCGGCTTGGCAGTTCGCCCCTGACCGGAGGCCTTGCCGCCGCGGCCGTCACGCTCGGCCTGACCACCGGCCGGCTGATGGCGCACCGCTTCGAACGGCGGCTGCGCGACATGACCATCGTGCGCATCGCCGCACTCTTTGCGCTGCCGGGCTTTGCGATCCTGGCCTTCGCCCCCACGCCGGCCATCGCCATTCCCGGCTTCTTCCTCGCCGGCCTTGGCATCGGCCCGATCGAACCCGCCGTCTTCCGCTCGGTCTCGCGCCGGCATGACGAGGCGGCCCGCGGCCGCGCCATCGCGCTGGCCACGGGTCTGGCCTATGTGGGCTATCTCTCCTCGGCGCCCGCGATGGGCGCGCTGATCGAAGGCCGGGGCTGGACGGCGATGTGGCTCACGCTCATCGGCTTTGGCGGGCTGGCCATCGCGCTGGCCAGCCGCATCCCGCCGGCGCGAGCCTGAGATCAGACCGCCTGCGGCAGCGGCCGCTCCTCGGCCCAGGCGACGATGTTGTCGAGCGCCATCTGCCCCATCGCCTCCCGCACCTCGAGCGCTGCCGTCCCCAGATGCGGCAGAAGCACGACATGCTCCATCGCGCGCAGCGCCTCGGGGACGACAGGTTCATGCTCATAGACATCGAGCCCCGCCCCCGCGATCCGCCGCGCGGCCAGCACCTCGATCAGTGCAGGCTCGTCCACCACATCGCCGCGGGCGATGTTGACGAAGATGCCCGTGGGCTTCATCGCCCCGAGCGCGGCCCGGTCGATCAGGTGCCGGTTCGCCCCGCCGCCGGGCACGGTCACGACCACGATATCGGCCTCCGCCATCAGCTCGTGCAGCGAGCCCACCTGCCGGGCCGGCATCGCCACCGTCTTGGGCGAGCGGTTGTAGTAGATCACCGGCATGCCAAAGCCGTAATGGCCGCGATGCGCCACCGCCTGCCCGATCCGGCCCATGCCCACGATGCCCAGCGTCTTGCCCGTGACATGGGTGCCCAGCATCTGCGTCGGCCCCCAGCCGGTCCAGCGGCCGGCCCGCACGATCCGCTCGCCCTCGCCCGCGCGCCGGCAGGTGGCCAGGATCAGCGTCATCCCGATATCGGCGGTCGCGTCCGTCACCGTGCCGGGCGTGTTGCTGACCGCCACGCCATGCCGACGCGCCGCCTCCACGTCGATATGGTTGTAGCCCACGCCGAAATTGGCCAGCACGCCGCACCTCATCCGCCCCGCCGCCTTCTCAAAGGCCGCGGCGGTGAACCCGTCGCCCAGCGTCGGCAGGATCGCGTCATACTCGGTCAGCGCCTGTGCCGCCTCGTCGGGCGTCAGCCCGGTGGCGATGTCGCGCAGGGTCACGTCGAAGCGCGCCTTCGCAAAGGCGATGTTGGCCTCCGGAACAAGCCGCGTGATCAGCAGTTTCTTCAAAACATCCGCCCTCCCACAGGCACGTCGCTGTCGGGCGCCAGCAGCACGACCGCCCCGTTTTCGTCCGGCACGCCCAGGACCAGAACCTCGGACATGAACTTTCCGATCTGCCGGGGCGGGAAATTCACCACCCCCACCACGCGCCGCCCGACCAGAGCCTCGGGCGTGTAATGCACGGTCAGCTGGGCGCTGGTCTTCCTCTCGCCGATCCCGGGGCCGAAGTCGATCCAGAGCTTGATCGCAGGCTTGCGTGCCTCGGGAAAGGGTTCGGCCCGCAGGACCTGCCCCACGCGGATATCCACCCGCATGAAGTCATCGAATCCGATCTGCGCACTCACCGCCCCGCTATCCACGCGCAAGCTCCCGCGAGCGTGCCGCCGCCCGCGCCACGGCCCGCCGCATCAGCGGCGGCAATCCCGCCGCGGGGTCCATCAGCACCTCGAGCGCGGCCTGAGTCGTCCCGTTGGGCGAGGTGACGTTGCGCCTGAGCTCTGACGGGTCTTCGTCGGCCGCCATGGCCAGCGCGCCCGCCCCCGCCACGGTCGCCCGCGCGAGCCGCATGGCAAGATCGGCGGACAGGCCCTCTGCCTCGCCTGCCGCGGCGAGCGTCTCGATCAGGTGAAAGACATAGGCCGGGCCCGACCCCGACACCGCCGTCACCGCATCCATCTGCGATTCCGAGGTCAGCCGCACCACCTGCCCCACCGCCGACAAGAGCGCCTCGGCCAGGTCAAGGTCCGCCGCCCCCGCGCTGGCATTGCCGACCATCGCCGTGATCCCCTGACCGATGGCTGCGGGGGTGTTGGGCATCGCCCGGATCAGCGGCGTCCGCCCGCCCAGCACCGCCTCATAGGTCGCGATCGGCGTCCCCGCGGCCACGGTGACGAACAGCGTCGTCCCGTTGCCCAGGGCGGCAAGCCCCGGCAGCGCCGCGCCCATCATCTGCGGCTTGACCGCGACCAGCGCGATGGCGGGTGACGCGGGCAGGCCTGCGTTGACATGCACCCCCGTCCCCCTGACCCAGTCCGAAGGCTGCGGGTCGATCACCCAGACCGCGCCCGCGGGCAGCCCCCGCGCGAGCCAGCCCGCGAGCATCGCCGACCCCATCTTGCCGCAGCCGAGCAGGACCATCCCCCGCGCCGCGATCGCCCCGAAATCCATCCCGCTCTCCGGATTGCCGCGGGGAAAGGTTACCGGCCCCCGCCCCCGGGTTCAAGGCGCCGCCCCCCCGGGGCCCGGGCCGCCATGTGCGGCCCCGGCCATCCGGCGTGGCCTGCCCGTCGGGCTATTCCTCGGCCTGCTCCGGGACCGTTTCCTCGCGCGGCACGCGGGGTTCGCGCGGCGGGCGGCCGATCACCTCGCGCAGTTCCTCGAGTTCGATGAAATTGTCGGCCTGGCGCCGCAATTCGTCGGCGATCATCGGCGGCTGGCTGCGGATCGTGGAGACGACCGACACGCGCACGCCCTTGCGCTGCAAGGCCTCGACCAGGGGGCGGAAATCGCCGTCACCCGAAAACAGCACGACATGATCGACATAGGGGGCAAGCTCCATCGCATCGACGGTCAGTTCGATGTCCATGTTGCCCTTGACC
>JBEIDZ010000226.1:0-5291 GCA_040383215.1 Paracoccaceae bacterium
ATTCGCGTGCGCGAGGTGCAACTGATCGATCAGAATGGTGAGAACAAAGGCGTCGTACAGACCCCTGACGCCCTGAAGATGGCCGAGGATGCGGGTTTCGATCTGGTTGAGATCTCGCCCAATTCGACCCCGCCTGTCTGCAAGATCCTCGATTATGGCCGCTTCCGCTTTGCCGAGCAGAAGAAGGCCGCCGAGGCGCGTAAGAACCAGAAGATCATCGAGATCAAGGAGCTGAAGCTCCGACCCGGCATCGACAAGCACGATTATGAAGTGAAGATGCGCTCGCTCAAGAGCTTCATCGAGGAAGGCGACAAGGTGAAGATCACCCTGCGCTTCCGTGGGCGTGAGATGGCGCATATGGAGTTGGGCAAGGCCCTGCTCGACCGCATCGCCGATGACGTGAAGGCCTCGGGCAAGATCGAGAGTTTCCCGCGTCTTGAAGGCCGGCAGATGGTGATGATGATCGCGCCGGCCAAATAGGCACAGTGGCGGGATCGCTATGGACTGTTGCGGTCGCTCGCGGATACGGGCGACCTCTGTCCGTCTGTTTGCTAAGATTTTGCCTTCAGCTCTGACGCAAGGCCCGTGCAGTCATCATCGTTTTGGGCCGAAAGTATTTCCCTTATGGCCTCGGCATCGGACAAGGAAGAATTCTCCGGAAGGCCTTCTGCGTTCAGCGTGTCGAATGTGTCGCGGCAGGCCTGCAACCGGATTCCGTCTCCAAAGCCGTAACTGTCAAGCCAGGCAAGGCACCTCTGTCTGTCGCCCGTGGACACGACCGCTGTGAAATCGTTCGTGTCACCGCCGATGCCGCCGTCGACCAGCCCGAAGACCACGAGAGATTCGAGCGCAGCGCAGGCTGTCGGCTTGCCGGTCAGTGCCCAGGGATCAGCCATCGCCGAGGCGGCGAGGATCATGATCCCCGCCGCAATCGGAGTAACCTTCATGCCGCGGTCACGGCCCTTTTCGTCATCACCTTGACGAGGTGGGCCCGATAGGCGGGGGTTCCGTGCAGATCGCCGATCATGCTGTCGGCAGCCACCGCCAACCCTTCGACCGCGTGGGCCGAGAAATCAGCAGACAGTGCCGCCTCGGCCGCCGACCAGCGGAAGACACCCGTTTCGGACGCCCCGGTGACCGCCACACGGACGCCGCCCGCGAATTTCGCGACAAAGACCCCGGTCAGCGCGAAACGCGAGGCCGGCTGCACGAATTTCACATAGGCCGCCTTCTGCGGGATGGGAAAGCGGACCTCGGTGATGATCTCGCCGTCTTCGAGCGCGGTCGAGAACATGCCGTGAAAGAAGTCGTCCGCCGCGATCCTGCGGTTGTTGGTCACGACTGTCGCGCCCGAGCCGAGTACGCCCGCAGGCCAGCAGGCAGCGGGGTCGTTGTTGGCGAGCGACCCCCCGATGGTGCCGCGGTTGCGCACCGCCGGGTCGCCGATATGGCCGGCGAGATGGGCGAGCGCGGGGTACCTGGCCCGCGCCTCGGCCGCGACCACGGCATGCGGAGTCGCGGCCCCGATGCAGAGCAGGCCGTCGTCGCTCATGCAGACGCCCTTCATTTCGGCGATGCCGGTCAGGCTGACCAGCACCGCGGGCGAGGCGAGCCGCTGCTTGAGCGAGGGGATGAGCGTCTGCCCGCCCCCAAGTGCCTGCGCGCCCTCGTGACCCAGAGCGGCCGCGGCGGCGGCCACGGTCGCGGGGCGTTCGATCTCGAATGCGTACATGGTGCTTTCCTCCTGCCTTAGCCCTGCATCGCCGCCCAGACCCGGGCGGGCGAGACGGGCATGTCGATATGCGCGACCTTGTAGCCGCCGGATTGCAACGCATCGATCACCGCATTGACCACCGCCGGCGGTGAGCCGATGGCGCCGGCCTCGCCGCAGCCCTTCACGCCGAGCGGATTGTGCGTGCAGGGCGTCTGGGCCGAATGGTCCACGGCATAGAATGGCAGGTCGTCGGCGCGCGGCATGGCATAGTCCATGTAGCTGGCCGTCATCAGCTGCCCATTGGCGTCATAGGTGCAATTCTCGAGCAGCGCCTGCCCGATCCCCTGGCCAAGTCCGCCGTGCACCTGCCCCTCGACGATCATCGGGTTGATGACATTGCCGAAATCGTCGGCTGCGGCAAAGGAGCAGACGGTGACCTTGCCGGTCTCGGGATCGATCTCGACCTCGCAGGCATAGGCGCCGGCGGGGTAGGTGAAGTTCGCAGGATCGTAGAACGAGGTCTCCTCCAGCCCGGGCTCGAGCGTCTCGAGCGGGTAGTTGTGGGGCACATAGGCCGAGAAGGCGATCTCGCCGAAGGTCTTCTTGCGGTCGGTTCCGGCGACCGCAAAGGCGCCGTCCTCGAAGACGATGTCGCCTTCGGCAGCCTCGAGCATATGGGCGGCGATCTTCTTGCCCTTGGCGATGATCTTGTCGACCGACTTGACGATGGCCGAGCCGCAGACCGCGAGCGAGCGTGAGCCGTAGGAGCCCATGCCGAAGGGGATTTTCGAGGTGTCTCCATGGACGATCTCGACCGAGGCTTCGGGCACGCCCAGCTTGTCGGCCACGACCTGGGCAAAGGCCGTCTCGTGCCCCTGGCCGTGGGAATGTGCGCCCGTCATCACCTGGATGTTTCCGGTCGCATTCACCCGCACGGTCGCGGCGTCATAAAGGCCGACGCGCGCGCCGAGCACGCCCACCAGATGCGAGGGCGCAATGCCGCAGGCCTCGATATAGCTGTTGATACCAAGCCCCCGAAGCAGGCCCTTCGCCTCGGACGCCTTGCGCCGTGCGGCAAAGCCCGCGAGATCGGCGATTTCTTCGAGCCGGTCCACGACTGCGTCGTAATTGCCGGTATCATAGACCAGTCCGACCGGGGTCGTGTAGGGGAACTGCGAAGGCTGGATGAAGTTCTTGCGCCGGATCGCGATCGGGTCCATCCCCAGTTCGCGAGCGAGCTTGTCGATGCAGCGTTCAATCGAATAGGTCGCCTCCGGGCGGCCTGCGCCGCGATAGGCATCGACTGGCGCGGTATTGGTGAAGACGGTCTTCACGTTCACATAGACGTTCGGCACCCGGTAGTTGCCGGCCATCAGCGTCCCGTGCAGGAAGGTCGGTGTCACGGTCGCGAAGTTCGAAAGATAGGCGCCGACATTGGCCAGCGTCTCGGTCCGGAAGGCGAGGAATTCACCCTCCTTGGTGGAGGCGATCTCGATCTTCGTGACATGGTCGCGGCCATGGGCGTCGGTCAGGAAGCTTTCGGACCGTTCCGCCGTCCAGCGCACCGGGCGACCGAGCTTGCGGGCTGCGGCGAGCACGAGCGCCTCTTCGCCGTAATGGTAGATCTTTGAGCCGAAACCACCGCCCACGTCGGGCGCGACGACGGTCAGTTTGTTTTCGGGGATGCCGAGCACGAAGGCGGCCACCAGAAGCCGCGTCAGATGCGGGTTCTGGCTGGTCGTCGTGAGCTTGTAGTCACCGGTGCCGGGGAAATACTCGCCGGTCGAGGCGCGCGGCTCCATCGCGTTCGGCACGAGGCGGTTGTTGACGAGTTCGAGCGTGGTGACATGCGGCGCGCTGCGGATCACCTCGTCGACCCTGGCGCGGTTATCCTCGATCCAGCCCCAGTCGTAGCAGAGGTTGTCGGGAATCTCGTCATGCACCCGGTTCGAGGCATCGGCCACGGCTGCGCGCATGTCGACGATCGCCGGAAGTTCCTCGATATCGGCGACGATCGCCTCGGCCGCGTCGCGCGCCTGGGCCAGCGTCTCGGCCACCACGGCGGCATAGGCATCGCCGACATGGCGCACCTTGCCATGGGCAAGCACAGGGCGCTTGGGTTCGCGCATCGGCGTGCCGTCGCGGCTCTTGATCAGCCAGCCGGCGGGGTTGCCGCCCACGTCCTTGAAATCCTCGCCGGTGAAGACGGCAAGTACGCCGGGCATCGCCGCGGCGACGCGCGTGTCGACCGACCTGATGCGCCCATGGGCGACCTGGCTGCGGACAAAGACCGCATGGGCCTGACCGGCCACCGCGATGTCGTCGGTATAGTTCCCCCGGCCGGTCAGGAAGCGCACATCCTCGCGCCGCTTCGTGCTGGCCCCGATCCCGTGATCCTTCGGCATTCCATCCCTCCCTCGGCGCGGCGCCCGCGGCGCCTTGTGCGATACTCGGATTGCGGGTGCCCGGCGGCCCCCGCCCCGCCCCTGTCTCACTCGGCCGCGACGGCCGGAACGTCTTGCCCGCTGGCGGCCATGATCGCCCTGACGATGTTGTGGTATCCCGTGCAGCGGCAGATGTTGCCCTCGAGATAGGCCCTGATCTCGGCCTCGGTCGGGCGGCGATTCTCGGCCAGCAGGGCTGCTGCCGACATCACCATCCCCGGCGTGCAGAAGCCGCATTGCAGGCCATGGTAATCCTGGAAGGCCTGCTGGATCACACCGAGCGATCCGTCGGGATTGGCCATGCCCTCGATCGTCCCGACCTGCGCGCCCTCGGCTTCGAGCGCGAAGATCGTGCAGGCCTTGACTGCCTTGCCATCGACATGCACCACGCAGGCGCCGCACTGGCTGGTGTCGCAGCCCACATGTGTCCCGGTGAGCCGCAGGTTGCCGCGCAGGAAATCGACCAGCAGCGTGCGCCCCTCGACCTCGCCGGAAACAGACCTGCCGTTCACGGTCATCGTGACCTGTGCCATGGGTTCCTCCCTTGTCCACTCCGGATGCAGGATAAACACGGGCCGGGTCCCTGGGGAACAGGAATCTTTGCGCCTGCAGGTCGCGACGGCGAAAGCGCGCCGCTGAGGGAGAGACGCGGAGGGAGAGACGCGGAGGGAGAGACGGGGGGCTCGCCGCCCCCCGTACCCCCCGCATGCAGGGGCCTTGCGGGCCCCCGCATGCACCCCCCTTCGCGCCCTGTCCGTCAGTTGATCGCCCGGCGGCGGGCCGCGCGCGCCTGCCTCGGGCCTGCCGGGATCAGCCTTCCCGCGGGCGGCCGCGCGCGGCCACCTCCTTCAGAAGCCCGCCCACCCCCATCCGCGCGAGGTCTCCCGGCCCGACCGGAACACCGCAGATCACCCGTTCCAGCACGAAATCCGCCCCGTTGAGCGCGAGGGACCTCGCACAGCCCGGCAGTCCGATCACCGGTCGCCCGCCCTGATTGCCCAGAAAGAGCAGGTTTCCCGGATCGACCGGGATGCCGAACTGCACCACCTCGCCTCCGGCCATCCGTACGGCCTCTGGTCCCACATCCGCCGGATCCGAGGTGGCGGAGGCTGTCAGCACGAATACGATCTCCC
>JBEIDZ010000227.1:0-5237 GCA_040383215.1 Paracoccaceae bacterium
CCTCAGTTGGCCTTCTCGGCCGCGAGGATCGGGACCAGCGCCTCGTTCAGCGCGTCAAGCCCGGCCTGCACCTCGACCTCGCCGTTCAGGATCGCGGGCAGCGCGTCGAGGATCGCCTTCTCCATCTCGGGCCAGACGCGCAGCTGGGGATAGCGCTCGATCCGGCTGGTGTCGGGGATGTTCAGCAGCGGCAGATAGGGATGCACGGCCAGCAGGTCGGGATTGTCCGAGATCGACTTGCGCCCGATCGCGGCGGCCCCGGCATTGAGGTAGTTGACCGCATTCGACTTGCCCAGCACGAATTCGAGGAACTTCCACGCCGCCTCGGCGTTCGGCGCATCGGCGGGTATGCCGATGTTCCAGCCCGCCAGATGGGTGATGTCGGCCGCGCCCTTGGGCATCGGCGCCGTGCCGATGACCGACGTCGGATTGGGGATCGTGGGGTCAAGCGCCATGCCCCAGTAGCCCGAATACTGGATCATTGCGCCGATGTCGGTCGACAGGAACTTGATCGTGACATCGTCGCCGGTCGCGGAAATCCCGCCTTCGGGGCCATAGGCGAGCGAATCGCGGAAGAAGGTGATGGCCTGGACCGCCTCGGGCGAATTGACCTGCGGCACGAGGTTTTCATCGTAAAGCTGGCCGCCGAAGCTCCAGATCAGCGTCATGAACCACCACGACGAGTTCGGCCCCCAGCCCAGGATATGGCCGTCGCCGCGGCCCGCTTCCTCGATGGCGCGGGCATTGGCCACGTATTCGTCCCAGGTCGTGGCGGGCGTCAGGCCCAGTTCCTCGTAGATGTCCTTGCGGTACCACTGGATCATCGGCTCGGTCGACAGCGTCAGGCCCAGCGTCTGGCCACCGTACTTGCCATAATCCTGCTGACCGGGCGCGAAATCGGCGATGTCGTATTCGGCCGAGCCGCCAATCCAGGCATCAAGCGGCTGCATCACGCCCGCCGCGCCATAGGGCGCGAGGAAGGTGTTGTCGAACTGCGCGACATCATACTGCCCCTGCCCCGTCTGGACGGAGAGCAGCAACTTCTGATGCGCCTCGCCATAGGGGGTTTCGGTGACATTCACGGTGATCCCCGTCGCCTCGGTGAAGGCGGGGATGAAGGACTGGATCGCCGTCGAGGACGGGCTCGGGATCAGGTAGAGGTTGATCTCCTCGGCGGAAAGCGGCCCCCCCAGCGCGGCGGCCAGAAGGGCGGCGCTGATCAGGCGGGTCGAACGTGGCATGGTCGGACCTCCGGGTTGGACATTGGGCGCCGCCTGCCCGGCCGCGATTGCGCCGGTCCGGCACCAGGCATCATTGGTCGGCGCGGCGGCCGGGTTGTCAACCAATTTCTTGCCCGCGCCCGACCGCCGGCCCTCGAAAACGTGCGCCGCCGTTGACAGACCCGGGGGGAGCGGCCACTCTGCGCCACAATGGTTGGCCAATCGGCCGAAGGGACCCCGACCATGGCCGAGGTGCGGCTCACGACCCTGCGCAAGTCCTATGGCGGCCATGCGGTCGTGCATGGCATCGACCTGACCGTGGGCGCGGGCGAATTCGTCGTGCTCGTCGGCCCCTCGGGCTGCGGCAAGTCCACGATCCTGCGGATGATCGCGGGGCTCGAAGAGATTTCGGGCGGGACCGTCGCCATCGGCGGGCGCGTGGTCAACGCTCTGGATGCGCGCGAACGCAACCTGGCCATGGTGTTCCAGGATTATGCGCTCTACCCGCACATGACGGTGGCCGCCAATATCGGCTTCGGCCTGCGGATGCGCGGGATGCCCGCGCCCGCACGCGACGCCCGCGTGCGCGAAGTGGCCGACATGCTCCAGCTCACCCCCTATCTCGACCGCAAGCCGCGCGCGCTCTCGGGCGGGCAGCGGCAGCGGGGCGCGATGGGGCGCGCGCGGGCGCGGCCGGCCGAGGTGTTCCTGGTTGTCGAGCCGCTGTCGAACCTCGATGCCAAGCTGCGGATGGAGGTGCGCACGCAGATCAAGCTTCTGCACCGCCAGTTGGGCATGACCACGATCTTTGTCACACATGACCAGACCGAGGCGATGACGCTGGCCGACCGGATCGTCTGCCTTGATGCCGGCCGGATCGCGCAGGTCGGCACGCCCGAGGATCTTTATGCCCGGCCCGAGACGCTGTTTGTCGCGGGTTTCATCGGCGCGCCGCAGATCAACCTGCTGCCGGCCGAGGCCGAGGGGCGCCGGTTGCGGCTCTCTGACGGGCAGAGCCTGACCCTGCCCGAGAGCGCGCCGGCCTTTGCCGCGCCGCGCAAGGTGGTGGCCGGGCTGCGCCCCGAGGATCTGTGCGACGACAGCCGCCGGCCGATCATGGCGGCGCCCGAACCGCTGACGATGGACTATCTCGTGCCCGAGACGCTGGGGTCGGACACGCATCTGATCGGCGATCTGGCGGGAAGCCGCGTCACCGCCCGCTGTGCCCCGGGGCTGAGCCCGCCGCCCGGCACGCGCGTGACGCTTCTGGCCGATGCCGCGCGGCTGCACCTCTTTGACCCCGATACCGGAAAGCGTCTCTGACATGCCCGTCCGCCCCGAGGATATCCGCCCCTTCCCGACCGCCTTTGGCCATGACCTGCTGGCCGAGGTGCCCAATTTCGTGGCCCCGCCCTATCTGGTGGTGACGATGGAGGACCTGTGGCCGCGGCTCAGCCACAAGTTCCCGTCCGGCACGGAGGTGCATTTCGTCCGCTCGATGGAGCGTGCCGCTCTCGAGGCGGCACTGCCCGCGACCGCGGGTTACGCCTCGTTCATCGGGCTGGGGGGCGGGCAGGCGATCGACGCGGCCAAGTATTTCGCATGGCGCCACGGCCGCAAGCTGCACCAGTTCCCGACCTCGCTCTCGGTGGATGCGATGTATGGCCAGCGCGCCGGCGTGCGCGACAACCAGATCGTGCGCTATGTCGGCTGGGCGATCCCGGACTGCGTCTATTTCGACTATGACATCCTGGCCGCCGCGCCGCCCCATATCAACCGCGCGGGCATCGGCGATGTCTTCTGCTTCTTCACCGGCGTCTGGGACTGGGACTATGCCCGCCGCACCGGCCGGTGCGAGCCGCGCTGGCCCTATGACGAAGGGCTGGCCGCGCATTCGCTGACGCTGGCCGAGGCGGCGCTGGCGGGGCGCAAGGCCATCCGCGACCTGACGCCCGAAGGGATCGGGCTGATCGTCGCGGCCTTTCAGTGGGGGGGCGCCTCCTACCACGGCGCGGGCTGGTGCCCCCGCCATATCGAAGGGGTCGAACATTTCATCTTCTACGCGCTCGAGGCGCGGACGGGGGTCAAGTTCCTGCATGGGCAGGCCGTCTGCCTGGGCCTGATCGCGGGCGCGATGATGCATGGCCGGCGCGCCGCCGAATTGCGTGCCGCCGTAGCAGACATCGGCGTCGACATCCGCCCTGCCGCGATGGGCATCGGCTGGGAGGATGTGGAGGCGAGCCTGTCCGATCTGTCGCGGTTCGTCCGCGCGCAGGGCCTGCCCTATGGCATCGCGCATGACTTCGTGGTGGACGCGGGGTATCTCGCCGCGCTCCGGCGCATGGTGGACGGCGATGGCTGAAACCCGCACCCTGACCGGCCCCGAGGCGCGGCTGGCCGCGATGGGCCTCGCCCTGCCCGAGGTGCCTGTGCCGATCGGCCGGTTCCGCCATGGCAAGGCCGAAGGCGGGCTCCTGTTCCTGTCAGGCCAGGGCCCGCTGCTCGAGGACAGGCGGCTTGCCACCGGCAAGGTCGGACGCGACGTGACGCCCGAAGACGCAAGGATGCACGCGATGCGCGCGGGGCTCGTGCTGCTGGCCGCGGCGCGTCAGGTCCTCGGCGGGCTCGACCGTGTGTCCGGGGTGGTCAAGGTGCTGGGTTTCGTCAACGCGACCGAAGATTTCGACCGTCATCCCTTCGTGATCGACGGCTGTTCGGAACTCTTCCACGATGTCCTCGGGCCGGCGGGCGCCCATGCCCGCTCGGCCATCGGTGTGGGTTCGCTCCCCGGACGGATCACCGTGGAAATCGAGGCGATCATGTCCTTGCGCTGACCGCGCGGGCCTGTCCTTGCGCTGACCGCGCGGACCTGTCCTTGCGCTGACCGCGCGGCTCAGCCGCGCGCGTCGCCCACCAGCCGCCAGAGGCCGGGCAGGACCAGCGCAGCCAGCGCGAGCTTCAGCGCATCGCCGATCAGATAGGGCGTCAGCCCCCAGGCCATCGTCTGGTCCCAGGCCGAGGCATGGGTCGCCGGGTCGAAGGCGCCGCCCGCGACGATCTGGTAAAGCCAGGCCACGCCGGGGACATAGATGATGAGATTGCCGATCAGCAGCGCCAGCGCCATCCACAGGACCGACCGGTCCCAGCCGCGCCGCGCCGCCCAGCCAAGGAAGATCGTCGCCAGCACATAGCCGGCCAGATAGCCCCCCGTCCCGCCCATCATGTAGGCGATCCCGTTCTTTTCGGCCGAGGACCCGGCGAAGACGTCAAAGCCCAGCGCGCCGATCAGCATGTAGCCGAGGATCGTGACCAGCCCGAGCCGTGGCCCGTAGGCCGCCCCGATCGTCAGCACCGCAAAGGTGCCAAGCGTGACCGGCACGGGCGAGGGCCACATCGGCACGCTGATCTTGGCCGCAACCCCAAGCGCTGCGATGCCAAGCGCCACGAGCAGGGCCTGCCTGGCCAGCCGCGCCGCACCGCCCGCGGGGGCAAGGATATCCGCCAGAACCCTGTTGTCCGTCGCCGTGATCGCCATCGCCCGCCTCCCATGATGCGCCCGCGCCTTCTCTTACCGCCAAGCCGCCTCCGCGCACAAGCGCCGCGCGGGCCTCAGCCGCGGCGCCATTCCGTGCGCAGGGTATAATCCTTGCGCGGGCCCGTGACCTCCCACACCGCCGACCAGACCGGCCAGGCGCCAAAGTCATAGCACACGCGGTAAAGGTCGGCGCCGCAGGGATGAACGGCTGCCGCCGAATCCCATCGGAAGGCGTGGAAGGGGCGTCCGTCGTCGAAGAAGACCTCGACACCGGCGGGGCCAAAGACCCAGCGATAGGCCCGCGTTGCCCGCATCACCGCAGGGCCGAGCGTGAGCTCCCCCGCCTCGGCATAGGCGAGCCCGCCCGGGGCGGGGGTGAAACGCGCCGTCCCCGCGAACCACCCCGGCGGCCCACCGGCGCGGTCCTCGATCTCGCGCGCGATCCGCCAGTCGCCCTCGAACTCCGCCGGACCCTTCACGCG
>JBEIDZ010000228.1:0-5213 GCA_040383215.1 Paracoccaceae bacterium
CGCGTCACCACACGAGAGAGTAAGGGGAACGCTCGCATGGCCGGAGCCAGCAACCGTCCGATTTCGCCGCACCTGCAGATCTGGAAGTGGGGGCCGGCGATGCTGGTCTCGATCCTCCACCGCGTTTCAGGCGATGGCCTGGCGCTGGTCGGTCTGGCCGTGCTGCTGTGGTGGCTCGGCGCGCTGGCCGGGGGCGAGGGTGATCTACCGGTCGGACCGGACGGAATGGCCGCGCGACCCTGGGCATGTGTTCGAATATTGCTGGAACCACACGACGCTGCGCGCGCTGAAGGTGGACCCGACGATCACCTATCTGCAGGTTGCCTATGGCACGGACGATCCCTTGGCGCTTGTCGAGGCGGTGCGGGCAAGGTTCGCGCCCGAGGTGCTGCAGCATGTCGAGGTGACGCGGCAGGGCGGCAAGGTCGCGATGGGGGGGCTGTCGCTGGTGCGCTTCACCTCCGAGGTGCGGCTGGACGAGATCGTGCGCGAGCATGAGGCGATGGGGGCGATGATCTTCAACCCGCATCGCTATACGCTGGAAGAGGGCGGGCGGCAGGTCGTGGATGCCGTGCAGTTGCAGTTCAAGCGCGAGGCCGATCCGAAGGGGCTCTTGAACCCCGGCAAGATGATCGCCTGGGACGATCCGGCCTGGCGATATGACCGGATGTATGCATGGCCGGGGATGCGCCGGGCGGGGACGTGATGCGGGTTCTGGTGGTTTATGCCCATCCTTGCGCCGAAAGCTTTTCGGCGGCGCTGCATGGGGTGGTCCGGGAGAGGCTGGCCGCGCGCGGCTGGGAGGTCGACGATTGCGACCTTTATGCCGAGGGGTTCCAGCCGGTACTGACCGCCGAGGAGCGGCGGGGTTATCTCGACACCGCCACAAATACCGCGCCGGTGGCAAGCCATGTGGAGCGGCTGCGCCTCGCGCAGGCGATGGTGCTGGTCTTTCCGGTGTGGAACTATGGCTATCCGGCGATCCTGAAGGGGTATTTCGACCGGGTGTTCCTGCCGGGCGTGTCCTTCGTGATCGAGGGGGGCGTGGTCGTGCCGGCGTTGCACAACCTGCGGCACATCGCGGCGGTGACGACCTATGGCGGCACCTGGTGGCGCAGCACGCTGGCCGGCGATCCGCCGCGCAAGCTCGTCACGCGGCAGCTCTGGGGGCTCGCCCGGCCGGAGCGGCTGCGCTACCTCGCGCTTTACGACATGAACCGGGCGACGGCGCGGGACCGCGAAGGGTTCCTTGCGCGCGTCGGGCGCGAGATGGAGCGGCTTTGAGATGCGCGCGCTGGTCGTCTATTGCCATCCGAAGGAAGCGAGCTTCAATGCCGCGGTCCGCGATCTGGTGCTGGCCAAGCTGGCGGCGGCCGGGGCCGAGGTGCGGCTGCGCGACCTTTATGCCGAGGGGTTCCAGCCGGTGCTGACGGGGCCGGAACTGGAGGGATATCTTGACACGCCGGCCAACCGTGCGCCGGTCGAGGGGCATTGCGCGGATGTCGAATGGTGCGACACGCTGATCTTTGTCTATCCGACCTGGTGGTATGGCTTGCCCGCGATGCTGAAGGGCTGGCTTGACCGGGTGCTGTTGCCCGATGTTGCCTTTCTGATGCCGGATGCGCGCAATGCGAACATCCGGCCGGGCTTGCAGCATGTCCGGGGGATGGGGGTCTTCACGACCTGCGGCGCGTCGTGGTGGCTGACCGCGTTCATCGGCGCGCCGGGGCGGCGGCAGTTGCGCCGGGGGGTGGGGGTGCTTCTGAAGCGGCGGCACCGGTCGGTCTTTGCTGCGCATTACCTGATGGACAGTTCGACCCCCGAAAGCCGCCGGCGGCATCTGGCGCGGGTCGCGGCGAAGATGGACCGGTTGATCGGGCGAAGGGTGCCCGTGGCACTGCCCGAACCACGGCTGGAGGCAGCGGAATGAGACGGTACTGGCAGGATTTCCGCGCGCCCGAATTCGCCGCGGTCGATCCGATGCGGACGATCGCGATCCTGCCGACGGCGGCGGTGGAACAGCACGGGCCGCATCTGCCGGTGGGGACGGATGCGATCATCAACGAGGAGATGTGCGCGCTGCTGGCGACGCGGGCGCCCGGGGAGATGGACCTGCGCATCCTGCCCGTGATGGCGGTGGGCAAGTCGAACGAACACCTGTGGGCGGCGGGGACGCTGACACTGTCGGCCGAGACGGCGCTGAGGGCCTGGACGGAGATCGGGCTGTCGGTCGCGCGGGCGGGGGTGCGCAAGATGGTCATCCTCAACAGCCACGGGGGCAATGCGGACCTGATCTCGATCGTGGCGCGGGAACTCAGGGTGCGGGCAGGGATGTTCGTCACCCGGCTGGGCTGGGGCGCCTTCGGCATGCCCGAAGGGATGTATTCGCGGCAGGAAGAGACTTTCGGCATACATGGCGGGGATGTGGAGACCTCGCTGATCCTGCATTTCCGGCCCGGGACGGTGGACATGGGCGCGGCGCGGGATTTCCGGTCGAGTGCCGAGACGGGGGCGATTTCGCCGGTGGGGCCGGTGGCCTATGGCTGGATTGCGACCGATGTGAACCCCGCGGGCGTGGTGGGCGAGGCGCATCTGGCCACGGCCGAGAAGGGGCGCGCCACGGCCGAGAAGATGGCGGCCGACATGATCGGCTTTCTGCGCAAGGTCGAGGCAGAGCCGGTTGACCGCTTTGCCCCGGTCAACGTAGCCTTTTGAGCGGGCGGCAGGGGGCGGCGATGGCGGGCGGCTGGGCGCGGGACGGGGCGGTGGAGGAGCAGATCGAGGCGTCGATCGGCGATGAGCTGGCCCGGCTGCGGGCCGCGCGGCGGGCGCCGGTGGGCGAGAGCCTGACCGAATGCGCCGAATGCGGCGAGGCGATCCCCGAGGCGCGGCAGGCGGCGTTGCCGGGGGTCAAGCTTTGCGTGGCCTGCCAGACCGAGCGTGATGCGCGCCCGGTCAGGCGCGGCGGGATCAACCGCCGGGGGTCGAAGGACAGCCAGCTGAAATAGGCGGGCGTGGCCTGCCCATTTGGAGGGATTTACGCCCGGGCCGAAGGCACCTAGCCTTTGGCGCGGACGAGTGGAGGGGATGCGCGGGGACGATGGCGCCGGCTATCGAGACACGATCGCTGCGGAAGGATTTCGGCAGCTTTACCGCGCTGCATGCGGTCTCGCTGTCGATTGCCGACAACGAGTTCTTCACCCTGCTCGGGCCTTCGGGCCGTGGCAAGACCACGCTTCTGCGGCTGATCGCGGGGTTCGAGGAGGTGACGGCGGGGGAAATCCTGCTCTTCGGGCAGGATATTGCGCCGCTTGAGCCGAACCAGCGGCCGGTGAACACGGTGTTTCAGCAATATGCGCTGTTTCCGCATCTGAGCGTGATCGACAACGTGGCCTTCGGGTTGAAGATGAAGGGCTGGGCGGCGGAGCGGCGGCTGAGGCGCGCGGGCGAGATGCTCGAGATGGTGCATCTGTCCGAGCACGCCGGCAAGCGGCCGGTGCAGCTGTCGGGCGGTCAGCAGCAGCGGGTGGCGCTGGCGCGCGCGCTCGCGGCCGAGCCGCGGGTGCTGTTGCTCGATGAGCCGCTGAGCGCGCTCGACCTCAAGCTGCGGCAGGCGATGCGGGTGGAGCTGAAGCAGTTGCAGGAGACGACCGGGATCACCTTCGTCTTTGTCACCCATGACCAGGACGAGGCGCTGGCGATGTCGGACCGGATCGCGGTGATGAGCGCGGGCCATGTCCGGCAGATCGGGACCGCGCGCGACATCTACGAGGCGCCCGAGAACCGCTTTGTTGCGGATTTCATCGGCGAGACGAACCTTCTGGCTGTCGAGGTCGCGGCGCTGGAGGGCGGGATGGCCGAGGTCGTGCTGCCGGGCGGGCGGCGGCTGCGCTGCCCGGCGGCCCGGACGGAGCGCGGCGGGACGCATCACCTGTCTGTCCGGCCCGAGCGGATGGCGCTGGTGGCAGAGGGGCAGGGCGATCTGGCCGCGACGGTGCATCGCATCGTGTATCTGGGCAATGACCTGCATGTGCTCGCGCGGCTGGAGAGCGGCGAGGAAGTGACGGTCCGGTTGCAGAACAGCGCGCGTGTCGCGGTACCCGAGCCCGGCGCGCGGATCGGCCTGACGGTCGAGCCGGCGGCAGCGCGGCTTTTGGCGGACTGATGGCGGGGGGGCTCTCAGCGCGGGCCGCACCGGGCGGCGGCGGGGCGGGCTACCGCGGCATCCTGCCCGCGCTGATCACGCCGGCCTGGATCGTGATCGGCGTTTTTCTGGTGCTGCCGGTCCTGGTCATGGCGGTGTTTTCGGTTCTGACCCGGGAATTCCGGGGCGGGGTGGAGTGGGATTTCACGCTGGCCGCCTATGACCAGTTCTTTGTCGACCGGGGCCTGTTCGGCGACGAGCCGGCGCGGCTGCAATGGACCTATATCGGCATCTTCTGGCGGTCGATCTGGCAGGCGGGGCTCGCGACGCTTCTGTGTCTGGCCATCGGCTTTCCCACGGCCTGGTTCATCGCCACGCGGGCGCCATCGCGGCGGGCGCTGTGGCTGTTTCTGATCACGGTGCCCTATTGGGTCAACCTGCTGATCCGCACGGTGTCGATGCGGTTCCTGCTGCGCGATCAGGGGCCGCTGAACGAGGCGCTTCTGGGGCTCGGGCTGATCGACGCGCCGCTCAGGATCGTCAATACCGATCTGGCGGTGCAGATCGGGCTTTTCTATTCCTACCTGCCCTTCATGGTGCTGCCGATCTATGCCGCGGTCGAACGCTATGACTTTGCCCTGACCGAGGCGGCACGTGACCTTTATGCCAGCCGCTGGGCCGCGTTGCGCGAGGTCGTGCTGCCGGCGGTGCGGCCGGGGATCGTCGCGGGCTGCATTCTTGTCTTCATCCCGTCGCTCGGGTCGTTTCTGGCGCCCGACCTTCTGGGCGGGGCCAAGACCTTCATGATCGGGTCGCTGATCGACGAACAGTTCCGCGGGTCGATGGGCAACTGGCCTTTTGGCGCGGCGGCGGCGATGATCCTGCTGACGGCGGTGCTGGTCGTCCTGCTGATCTATGCCCGGGCGCAGACGCGGGAGGGCGCGCGCTGATGGCCGCGCGCACCGACATGCGGCATTATCCGGGCTTTGCCGTGACGGCGCTGGCGTGCCTTGCGATCCTTTATGTGCCGCTTCTGGTGGTGATGGTCTATTCGTTCAATTCCAGCGCC
>JBEIDZ010000229.1:0-5197 GCA_040383215.1 Paracoccaceae bacterium
CCGGCGGTCAGCAGGGTCAGTCTCCAGCTGCCCGAGAAGATGATCGCGGCACCGACGAGGAGCGCGAGGAGGAGCGCGGTCGCGACGAGATAGCGCGGCGCGGGCAGGAGGCGACCCGCGGCGAGCGCGTCGCGGAAGAGGGTGGCGGCGCGGATATCTTCGGTCCGGGCGACGGGCCAGAGGGTGAAGAGCGCGGCAGCCAGCAGGCCGTAGAGCGCGGCTTCGGCGAGCGGCCCGGGGTAGAGGGCGAAGGCGGCGGGGATGGGCAGGCGCGCTTCGATCAACGGGGCGAGGGCGAGGGGGATCGCCGCGCCAAGCACGAGCCCGAGCGCGATGCCGAGGAGCGCGAGCGCGCCGATCTGGAGCGCGTAGGTGGCGAAGATCGTGGCGCGGGAGGCGCCGAGCGTCTTGAGCGTGGCGATGGTCGCGGTCTTTCCCGAGAGATAGGCGCGGACGGCGGCCGAGACGCCCACGCCGCCCACGGCAAGGCCGGAAAGGCCGACGAGGACGAGGAAACTGCCGAGCCGGTCGACGAATTCCTCGGTCCCGCCGGCGCCGCGGCGGGCGTCGCGCCAGCGCAGGCCGCTGTCGCGGAAGCGCGCCTCGGCCTGTTCTGCGATGGCGTCGAGGTCGGCCTCTGCGGGCAGGTCGAGCCGGTAGAGGGTGGAGAAGAGCGTGCCTTCGGTGATCAGGCCGGAATTGGCGAGGTCGCGGGTGAGCAGCACCGTGCGCGGGCCGAGGCCGAAGCCGCCCGAGGCATTGTCAGGGTAGCGCACGAGGATGGCGGAGAGGACGAAATCCTGCGTGCCGAGGCGGAAGCTGTCGCCGGGGACAAGGCCGAGCCGGTCGGCGAGAACGCGTTCCATCACCGCGCCGGGCAGGGGGCCGGTGCCGGCGAAGGCGGTTGCGAGCGGCATGGGCGGGTCGAGGTCGACCGCGCCGATGAGCGGATAGGCCGCGTCGACGGCGCGGATCTGGGTCAGGGCGCGATCCTCGCCCACGGTGGCGAGGCTGCGGAAGTCGACGGTTTCGGAGACGGTGGTGGCGATGCTGTCCATCCAGGCGCGTTCGTCGGGGCGGGCGAAGCGGTAGGTGAATTCGGCCTCGGCATCGCCGCCCAGAAGGCGGGCGCCTTCGCGGGTGAGCCCCTCCTGGATCGAGGCCTTGACGAGGCCGACGGCGGCGATGGCGGCGACGCCGAGGGCGAGGCAGGCGAGGAAGATGCGGAAGCCGCGCAGGCCGCCGCGCAATTCGCGCCGGGCCAGGCGGGCGGCGAGGGGGAGGGTCGTCATGCGGCGGCCCCGTGCCGGGTGTCGCCGGGGTCGATGCGGCCGTCGCGCAGGCGGATGACGCGGGCGCAGCGGGCGGCGAGTTCGGGGGAATGGGTGACCATGACGAGGGTCGCGCCGTGCCGGTCGCGCAGCGAGAAGAGCAGGTCGACGATCGCCTGGCCGTTGGCGGCGTCGAGGTTGCCGGTCGGCTCGTCGGCGAGCAGGAGGCGGGGGCGGGGTGCGGCGGCGCGGGCGAGTGCTGTGCGCTGCTGTTCGCCGCCCGAGAGCTGGGCGGGGTAGTGGTCGGCGCGGTGGGCGAGCCCGACGGCGGCCAGTTCGGCCCGGGCGCGGGGGAAGGCGTCGCGGGCGCCGGCGAGTTCGAGCGGGATGGCGACGTTTTCGAGTGCGGTCATCGTGGGGATGAGGTGGAAGGACTGGAAGACCACGCCCATCGTGTCGCGCCGGAGGCGGGCGAGCTGGTCTTCGTTCATGGCGGTCAGGTCCTGGCCAAGGGCGGTGACCTGGCCCGAGGTGGCCTGTTCGAGGCCTGCCATGAGCATAAGGAGCGAGGATTTGCCCGATCCGGAGGGGCCGACGAGGGCGAGGCTTTCGCCTTCGTTCACATCGAGCGTGATTGCGTGCAGGATATCGACACGTCCGGCATTGCCCATGAGCGAGAGCGATGCATCCTTGAGCGAGAGGACGGGTGACGGCATGGAGGTGTCCTTGGAGCGGTGCGTTCGATCTGGATATGGCGCGCGGCGGTGGCTGCGCAACCTGTGCGCCGCGATCGTGATCGCGGGGGCGGGGGCGGCGCGGGCCGAGACCGTGACGGTGGCCGCGCTGGGCGACAGCCTGACGCAGGGTTACGGGCTTCTGCCCGAGGAGGGATTCGTGCCGCAGCTTGAGGCCTGGCTGCGGGCGGAGGGGGCGGATGTCGCGGTGATCAACGCGGGCGTGTCGGGCGATACGACGGCGGGGGGGCTGGCGCGGGCCGGCTGGACGCTGACGCCCGAGGTCGATGCGATGATCGTGACGCTGGGGGGCAACGACATGCTGCGCGGGATCGATCCGGCGTCGAGCCGGGAGAACCTGCGGGGTATCCTCCTGGCGGCGGGGGATGCGGGGGTCGGGGTGCTTCTGGTGGGGATGCAGGCGCCGACGAATTACGGGCCGGAGTACAAGGCGGCCTTCGATGCCATCTATCCGGATCTGGCCGGGGAATTCGGGGTGGCCTTTTACCCTTCGTTCTTTGGGGCGCTGCTTGGCGAGGGCGATCTGGCCGGGGCGCGGGAGGCCTATCTGCAGGCGGACGGAATTCATCCCAATGCGGAGGGGGTGGCCAGGATCGTGGCCGATCTCGGGCCGGCGGTGCTGGCGCTGGTCGAGAGCCTGCGGTGAGGGACGGGCCGGCGCGGTGCGCCGGGTCGCATGGCCCCGGAAAGACAAAGGCGCGGTGCGTTGCCGCCCGCGCCTGTGCCTTTGCCCCGAAGGATCGGGGATGGCGGATCAGATGACCTGCAGGTTCACCGCCGATTCGCGGCCGTCGCGCCCGGCTTCGATGTCGAAGGAGACTTTCTGATTGTCCTTGAGCCCGGTCAGACCCGAGCGTTCGACCGCGGAGATATGGACGAAGACGTCCTTCTTGCCGCCGTCAGGGGCGATGAAGCCATAACCCTTTGTCGTGTTGAACCATTTGACAGTGCCAGTGGCCATGTGTCGTATCCTCTTCTTCTCCGCTCGCGGGATGCAGCGGACCGGCTCGTCAGTGCTGATCGATTGACTGAGGCCGTGAGGAGACAGTGGTCGATAGAGTAACGTCGCGACCCGATACATAAACGTTCTGATCCAGAAAAACAAGAATGTCCGCGCAACCGCCGGCTGCGCGGACATCGATGTTGCGGATCCTGCGCCCCCTTGAGGGGGCGGTGGATCAGACCAGTTGCAGGTTGACAGCCGATACGCGGCCGTCGCGGCCGGATTCGATGTCGAAGCTGACCTTCTGGTCGTCGCGCAGGCCGGTCAGGCCCGAACGTTCGACGGCCGAGATGTGGACGAAAACGTCCTTCTTGCCGCCGTCGGGGGCGATGAAGCCGAAGCCTTTGGTCGTGTTGAACCATTTCACGGTGCCGGTGGCCATTCCGTGTCTCCTTCCTGATGCGCTGCCCGCGGGTGTGCGGCAGCCTGGCTTGGTCATTTTCGTATCGAAGACCGCGCCGGTAAGGGAGACAGTGGTCGACAGGCAATCACGTTCGCATCGTGCAGATGGGGCCTGCCCGTCCGGATTGCAAGGGGAATCGCACGGCAGGGGCGACGGCGGGGAAAGATCGCCGCAGGCAGGGTTCCCGGTGGACGGGTCGTTGAATCGCCGCGGATGGCAACATATCTGAAAAGCGTGATCCTTTTGCGACCGGAGAATGGCGATGGCGGGTATCAGGCTGACCTGTCTGGACTGCGGGCAGGCGAACCGCGTGCCGCAGGAGCGGCTGGGCGCGGGACCGAAGTGCGGGACCTGCGGTGCCGCGCTCGTGCCGCGGAAGGCGGTGGAGGTCGATCTGGCCACGCTTGAAAAAGCGGTCAGGGTGGACGGGCTGCCGATCGTCGCCGATTTCTGGGCGCCCTGGTGCGGCCCCTGCCGGATGATGGCGCCGGATTATGCGAAGGCAGCGGAACGCCTGGCCGGACAGGTGCGGCTCGTCAAGCTCAACACCGAGGCGGAGCCCGCGGCAGGCGCGCGCCATGCGATCCGCAGCATCCCGACTCTGGTGCGGTTTGCCGGCGGGCGCGAGGTCGGACGGCAGTCGGGTGCGGTCGGGGCGGCGGCGATCGCGGCCTTTGCGACCGGCGTGGCCGCGGCGCGGTAGGGCGCCGGCCTGCCCCGGACCCGGGCAGCGCACGGTCGGTTCGGATTGGCGAAAGGGATTGGTGGCAGTCTGACCGCCTCGGGTTGGGGGGCGATGATGGGCTACAGGCTGACCAAGACGGAGCGGATCGCGCGCGCCAAGCTGTTCCGCCATCTTTGGGAGGCTCGCGGCGATCTCCTGGACGAGGCGCTTGAGGCCGAGGTGCCCGAGGCCTGGCACACGATCGAGGCCGACATTGATGTGACCGAGCCGAAGGTGAAGGTGACGCTGTATCTTGATGCCTCGGTCGCCAAGCTGTTCCGGGCGATGGGGGATGGCTATCAGGGGCGGATCAACCGGGTGCTGTCGACCTGGGCGCAGATGAAGATCGCGGGGCTGCTGCGCGAACGCGAGGAAATCGGCCGCCGCTTTGGCTGGATCATGGCGCGCGATGCGGAAGCGGAGGCGGCGGGGGAGGAGCGGCCGAGGTTCCGCTGAGGCGGGCCTTCGGGGAGCCTTCGGCGGACCTTCGGGGGGCCGGCCACGGGATGGCCGGCCTTGGCTTTATGATCCTGCCCTACGTTTGTGGTTTCGCCGAAAGGCCGAATGCCGCTATGGTCGCCCCGTCAACAGCATTCGGGGCCGGCCTGCCGAAGAGGTCTGCTGCCGCGAACACACAGCGCCAGAGCGCGAACGGGAGAGGGAGAGCAGATGCCGGGGCGTGTTCTGAGATCATCGGGGGCCATGCGCTGTGCATGGATTGTGCTTGCGGGGACGCTTCTGCCGATGGCCGGCCGGGCCGAGCCGCCGGGCGAGGTCAATCCTGGCGACCTGATGGGGATGGATCACTTCTCGCCCTAAGCGTTTCGCGACTATCCTGACCGGGTGCTGTTCGGCGACATGCATATTCACAGCAATCTGTCGCCCGATGCGGGGCTTCTGGGCACATCGCTGTCGGCCGAGGACGTGTTTCGTGCGGCCCGCGGCGAGACGGTGATGTCGAACACGGGTCAGCCTTTCCGGCTGGTCAGGCCGCTCGACTTTCTGGTGCTGACCGATCATGCCGAGGCGATGGGGCTGGCA
>JBEIDZ010000230.1:0-5197 GCA_040383215.1 Paracoccaceae bacterium
ATATGAAGGCGCTCGCCAGCCGCGACATCATCTTCGCGCTGGGGCCAGCCGGCACCGGCAAGACCTATGTCGCCGTGGCCCAGGCCGTGTCCCAGCTGATCACCGGCTCGGTCCAGCGCCTGATCCTGAGCCGCCCTGCGGTCGAGGCCGGCGAACGGCTCGGCTTCCTGCCCGGCGACATGAAGGACAAGGTCGATCCCTACATGCAGCCGCTCTATGACGCGCTGAACGACTTCCTGCCCGCCAAGCAGGTCCAGAAGATGCTCGAGGAAAAGGTGATCGAGATCGCCCCCCTCGCCTTCATGCGCGGCCACACGCTCTCCAACGCCTTCGTCGTGCTCGACGAGGCGCAGAACGCCACGTCCATGCAGATGAAGATGTTCCTCACCCGCCTCGGCGAAGGCTCGCGCATGGTCGTCACCGGCGACCGCACCCAGGTCGACCTTCCCCGCGGCACGATCTCGGGCCTCGCTGATGCCGAACGCCTGCTCAAGGGCATCCCGCGCATCAGCTTCACCTATTTCACCGCCCGCGACGTGGTGCGCCACCCGCTCGTCGCCGCGATCATCGAGGCCTACGATGCCGACCCGCTCGCCTGACCGCGCCCGCCCATGCTTGTCGACTGCCTGACCGAGGATCACCACTGGGATTCGCTCGGCCTCGGCCCCCTGGCCGAGTCCGCAGCCTCCGCCACGTTGCGCCGTCTCGGGCTCGACCCCGCCCTCTACGAAATCAGCCTGCTGGGCTGCAACGATGCCCGGATCGCCGAACTCAACGCCGATTTCCGCGGCAAACCCCGCCCCACCAACGTGCTGAGCTGGCCCTCCGCCGAACGCGCCGCCCGGACCGAGGGCAACCTGCCCCGCCTTCCCGGCCCCTCGGCACAGGGCCCGCAGGAACTCGGCGATATCGCCATCGCCTGGGACACCTGCACCGCCGAAGCCGCCAGCGCCGGCCTCCCGCCGGCCGACCACGTCACCCATCTCGTCGTCCATGCAACCCTGCATCTTCTGGGCTTCGATCACGAACGCCCGGGCGATGCGGCGCTCATGGAAGGGCTCGAAACCGAAATCCTTGGCAATTTGGGGATTGCCGACCCATATTCCGCAAGGGAATGATCCGCCGGGGGCGCCGCAAGGCCCGTCCCCCCCAAACCGCCTGTCAGGAAGGAGACCATGTCAGACACCCACAACCCGGCCGCGCCGTCCGACGCAGACGCCGCGGACGGCGATTCCGCCGAAGGCCAGAGTCGGGGCTTCTTCAGCCGCATCATCGGCGCACTGGCGCCCTCGGAAACCCAGACCCCCACCCCCCAGGACACGGCAAGGGCCCCGTCGGCACAGATGCCGGGGATCAGCAACCTGCGCCGGATGCGGGTCGAGGACGTGCTCGTTCCCAAGGCCGACATCGTCGCCGTGCCGGTGACGATCAGCTTCGACGAACTGGTCGAAGTCTTCCGCTCCAGCGGCCTCACCCGGATCCCGGTCTATGACGGCACGCTCGATTCGCCGCTCGGCATGGTCAACCTCAAGGACTTTTCCCTGAAATACGGCTTCGGCGCGCAGGAAGGCTTCGACCTCCGCGCCCTGATGCGCCACGTCCTCTATGTGCCCCCGTCGATGCCGCTCGCCATCCTGCTGCAAAAGATGCAGGCCGAACGCATCCACATGGCCCTCGTGATCGACGAATACGGCGGCACCGACGGTCTGGTGACGATCGAGGACCTGCTCGAAACCATCGTCGGCGACATCGACGATGAACATGACGAAGAAGAGGCCGCCCGCTTCGTCAACGAAAAGCCCGGCGTCTGGCTGGCGCAGGCCACGACCGAGCTTGACGAATTCCGGCAGGCGACCGGGATCGACCTGACCGCCCACGACGACATCGACAGCGAAGAGGTCGACACCCTCGGCGGGCTTGTCTTCATGCTCGCCGGCCATGTCCCGGCGCGCGGCGAAATCATCCGCCACCCCGCCGGCCCCGAATTCGAGGTCGTCGATGCCGACCCGCGCCGGATCAAGCGCCTCCGCGTCCGCCTGGCCGCGGACAGGGCCGAACCGGCCGGAAGTGCCGCCGCCGGGACCTGACCCGTGACGGCAGAGGGCCCGCTGACGGCACGCCGGGCGGGCGGGCTCCTCGCGCGGGGCGGTCTCGTCCGGTTTGCCGCCCTCGCCGTCATCGGGGCCGTCGCGGGTCTCGGACAGGAACCCTTCGGCTGGTGGTGGCTCGCCGTGCCGGCCTGTGCTCTCGCCCTGCATCTGGCCGCCGGCGAATCCCGCCCCCGCGCCGCCTTCGCCGACCTCTGGTCGCTCGCCTTCGGCCATTTCGCCTTCACGCTCAACTGGCTGGTCGAACCCTTCCTCGTCGATGCGCCGCGGCACGGCTGGATGGCCCCCTTCGCCCTCATGTTCATGGCCGCCGGCCTCGGCCTCTTCTGGGGCGCCGCCGGCCTGCTCGCCCGCCGCGCCGGCGGCGGCGCGCTCGCCCTCGCGCTCGCCCTGACCCTGGCCGAAGTCGCGCGCGCGCTCCTCTTCACCGGCCTGCCCTGGGCGCTCGCCGGCCATGTCTGGATCGACACCCCCCTCGCCCAGCTCGCCGCCGTCTGCGGCCCCCATGGCCTCACGCTCCTCACCTTCGCGCTCGCCGCCGCGCTCGCCCCGCCCCGCCCGACATCTGCCCAGCCGCTGGCCGCCGCCGCAGCCGCATGGCTCGCGCTCGACCCCGGACCGGCCCCGCCACCCGATCCCGCCGGCCCCGTGATCCGCCTCGTCCAGCCCGCCATCCCGCAGGACGAAAAATGGGACCCCGCCCTTGTCCCGCTCCACCTCGACCGCATCCTGCGCCTGACCGCCGGCCTGCCCGGCCCCGACGGCACAGCCGCCCCCGCCCTTGTCGTCTGGCCCGAAACCGCCCTGCCCTGGCCGCTCGACCGCTCCGCCGATCTCCTCGCACGCGCGGCCGACGCCGCGGGCGGGGCACCGCTGGCCATCGGCATCGGCCGCACCGAAGCCGGGCTCTTCCGCAACTCCCTCGCGGTCGTCGACGGGCAGGGCGCGGTCCTGTCGGTCTATGACAAGCACCACCTCGTCCCCTTCGGCGAATACATCCCCTTCGGCGAATGGCTGAAACGCTTCGGCATCCGCGGCCTCGCCGCCAGCGACGGCGCAGCCTTTGCTCCCGGCCCCGGCCCGGCGGTGACCGATATCCCCGGGCTCGGCACCGCCATGCCGCTCATCTGCTACGAAGGCATCTTCGCCGAAGAGGTCAACGCCATGCCCGAACGGGCCGACCTCCTCCTCCTCGTCACCAACGACGCCTGGTTCGGCACGAATGTCGGCCCCTACCAGCACCTCGCCCAGGCCCGCCTGCGCGCCATCGAACAGGGCCTGCCGATGGTGCGCGTCGCCAATACCGGCATCTCGGCGATGATCGACCCCTATGGCCGCATCCTCGGGCGCATCGCGCTCGGCGCCGAAGGCGTGCTCGACCTCGGCCTGCCCGCCGCGCTGCCGCCCACCCCCTATTCCCGCACCGGCGACTGGCCCGTCATCATCCTGCTTTTTGCCGCCCTTTTCCTGCTCGGAGCCCGGTCGCGGCGCATTTCCGGTTGACCGCGCCCCCGCAGGCCCTTAGCCACCCCCTCAGCTTCCGTCACAACGGCTTCCTGGCGTGGCGGAGATCCCCCAATGGAGCACACCCCATGTCCCGCCTCGACTATCTCTTCACCTCGGAATCCGTCTCCGAAGGCCACCCCGACAAGCTCTGCGACCGCATCTCGGATGCCGTGCTCGACGCCTTCCTGACCGAAGAGCCGAACGCCCGCGTCGCCTGCGAAACCTTCGCCACCACCAACCGCGTCGTTGTCGGCGGAGAGGTGGGCCTCTCCTCCGCCGCCGCGACCCGGGCCATGATGGACCGCATCGACGGCATCGTGCGCGACTGTGTCCGCGACATCGGCTACGAACAGCGCAAGTTCCACTGGAAGAAGATCAAGGTCCACAACTACCTGCACCAGCAGTCCGCCCATATCGCCCAGGGCGTCGACCGCGACGGTGCCGGCGACCAGGGGATCATGTTCGGCTATGCCACGCGCGAAACGCCCGATTTCATGCCCGCGCCGATCCAGTATGCCCATGCGATCCTCCGCCGCCTCGCCCGGGCGCGCAAATCCGGCGCCGAACCCACGCTCGGACCGGATGCGAAAAGCCAGCTCACCCTGCGCTACGCCGGCGGCCAGCCGGTCGAGGTCGCCTCCATCGTGCTCTCGACCCAGCACACCTCGCGGCGGCAGACCTCCAGGGTCATCCGCAAGATCGTCGAACCCTACATCCGCGAAACGCTGCCCGACGGCTGGATCACCCGCAAGACCGAATGGCACGTGAACCCGACCGGCACCTTCGTCATCGGCGGCCCCGACGGCGACGCCGGCCTCACGGGGCGCAAGATCATCGTCGACACCTATGGCGGGGCCGCCCCGCATGGCGGCGGTGCATTCTCCGGCAAGGACCCGACCAAGGTGGACCGCTCCGCCGCCTATGCCGCGCGCTACCTCGCCAAGAACGTCGTCGCCGCCGGCCTCGCCGACCGCTGCACGATCCAGATTTCCTACGCCATCGGCGTGGCCCGGCCGCTCTCGATCTACTGCGACCTGCACGGCACCGGCCAGGTCGATCCCGCCCGGCTCGAACAGGTCCTGGCCGAGGTGATGGACCTCTCGCCCCGCGGCATCCGGACCCATCTGGGGCTGAACCGCCCGATCTACCAGCGCACCGCCGCCTACGGCCATTTCGGCCGCAGCCCCGATGATGACGGCGGCTTCAGCTGGGAACGCACCGACCTGGCCGAGGCGCTGCGCCGCACCGTCTGACCCCCCCGCGCGGGGCGCTTCCCCGCCCGCGCCACGCCGCCAGACCCTGAGCCGGGCCGCAAAGGCCGGGCACAAGCCGCGCGAGCGGCGAAACCTGCTCGCGCAGGGTGAAAGCGACCCTCACACCGTGACAGACTCACCCCTGCCACCCCGCGCCCGGCCCGCACCTTGCGACGTGCCGGTGGCACGTCGCGCGGGCCGATCGCCGGAGCGCAAGCGAAGGCGATAGGGCTCTCCGCCAGACTGAACGGTCGCAAATCCTGCCGTGCCCGCCCGGCGGGTAAGCGAAGCGCACCCGCCCCCCGCAGGGCGGGTGCTGGCCAGGATTTC
>JBEIDZ010000231.1:0-5177 GCA_040383215.1 Paracoccaceae bacterium
ACCTGTGCGAAATAGCGCGGCAGGTTCGTCTGCCCGTCGGTCGAAGTCAGGATCATCGTCGGTCCGTCTGTTGTGTGCGGTTCTGCGCCGGGACACACCTTCCGGCACGTCAACCAAGATGAAGCACCCTTTGCGCGATGTCACGCCTCTCCTTGCGGCAGGCCCGGCAACGGCCCTTCATGCGGTGGCAGAAAGACCGCGCGCCGCATAGGCCGCGAGCGCCCGTTCGCGCCCCGCCTCGAGCGTCACGATCGGCGCAGGATAAAGGGCGGTGGGCGACATGCCCCAGCCCTCCGGGATGGCGTCGAAATAGGCCAGCGCCGTCGCCGGTGGTTGCTGCTGTCCTTCGGCGATCCAGCGGCGCGGATAATGATGGCATGGATCGAACTTCTCGAGCTGGCTCACAGGGTTGAAGACGCGGAAATAGGGCGCCGCATCCGGGCCCGACCCCGCCGCCCATTGCCACCCAATCGCGTTCGAAGCGGGGTCCCAGTCGATCAGGCAGTCGGCGAACCAGTCCGCCCCCACCTTCCAGTGCGTCAACAGATGCTTTGTCAGGAACGAGGCGACGATCATCCGCCCCCGGTTGTGCATGGTGCCGGTCACGTACATTTCGCGCATCGCCGCATCGACGAAGGGAATGCCCGTCCGCCCCCGCCGCCAGACCTCGGCCGCCGGCGTATCGCCCCCCTCCCACGGAAAGGCGTCCCAGTCCGGCTTCCAGTTACGCTCCACGATATGGGGCGTGTGGTAGGCCAGCTGATGGGCGAATTCGCGCCAGACCAGTTCCTTGACAAAGGTCTCCGCCCCCGCCCGCCCCTCCTCATGCGCCCGCCAGCCCGCCGCCCAGACCGTCCGCGCCCCGATCTCTCCCAGCGTGAGATTCTCGGCCAGATGCGAGGTCGCATCCTGCCCCGGCAGGTCCCGCGCTTCGGCATAGGCCCCGATCTTACGCTCCACGAAGGCAGCAAGACGGTCGCCTGCGACCTCCTCGCCCAGGCCCATGTACGGGGCGACAATCGGGGCCCCCCGCCCCATGGCCGCCCCCATCCGCCAGTCCTCCAGCCGGTCCGAGGCGGGCCAGGACTCCGGCGCCGGGAACCGCACCGGTGCCGGCAGGGGCGAGCCCGGATCGCGCCCTCGCACGGCCCGCCACATCGGGGTAAAGACGCGGTAGAATCCACCCGATCCCGTCAGGACATCCCAGGGTTCGAACAGAAGATGCCCCGCAAAACTCCGTACCTCGATCCCCTCCGCCTTCAGGGCGGCCTTGACCGCGCTGTCACGCGCCCGCGCGGCGGGGTCGTACAGGCGCGACCAGAAAACCGCCCCCGCCCCCGTCTCAGCCACAAGGCCCCGGATCACGTCCAGCGCCCGCCCCCGCCGCAGGATCAGCCGCGACCCGGCCACCTCGAGCGCGCGGCCGAAGACACGCAAGCCCTCGCCCAGCCGGAACCGCGGCGCCGCACCCATCGTCTCCACGACCTCGTCATGGACAAAGACCGGGATCACAGGCCCGCCCCGCGCCACTGCCGCCGAGAGTGCGGGATGATCGGCCAGCCGCAGGTCGCGGCGCAGCCACAAGATGACCGGACGCCTGTCGCCCATCAGCCCGCGCCGCCCAAGGACCACCTGCACACCCGGGCGCGTCGTCTCGTAGGGTGGGTGCAACCCACCTCCTGCCCCTTCACAGCACCGCCTCCAGCGCCGTGATCAGCCGCGCCACCTCGCCGGCCGTCGTGTAATGGACAAAACTCATCCTGAGCACGCCCGTCTCGGTGTCGATCCCCATCGCCTCGAGCGGTCTCTGGGCATAGAAGTTGCCGCCACCCGCCATGATCCTGTGCGCAGCCAGCGCGCGGGCGACATCCTCACCCGCCCGCCCGGCCACATCGACCGCGACCGTTGGTGCCCGCCGTTCGGCCGCGCGCGGCCCGATCAGGCGCAGATCGTTCCGGTCCGCCAGAAAATCGAGCAGCGGCTGCAGCACCGCCACCTCCTGCCCCCGCATCAGGTCATGTGCGGCCCGCGCCGCCGCCGCCCCGCGGCCCCTGCCATGCCGGGCGGCAAGGGCCTCCATGTAATCCGCCATCCCCGCGCTTGCCGCGACCTGCGCATGGTCGGGCCCAGCGGGGGTAAAGCGCTTATAGAGCGTGTCCGCGTTGAAGTGATGCCCCTGGTTGGGAAGCTCGAACCCCCAGTCGCGGCGGATCACCATGATCCCCTGATGCGGGCCATAGGTCTTGTAGGCCGAAAAGACATAGGCATCGCATCCGAGGCCGCCCACATCGGGAAACCCGTGGGGCGCATAGCTGACCCCGTCGACGCAGACCCGCGCCCCTGCCCCATGCGCCAGCGCCGTGATCGCAGCCACATCGTTGATCTCGGCCACCACGTTCGAACACTGCGGGAAACAGACCAGCGCCACATCGCGCGCAGCCAGCATCCCGCGCAGATCCTCGGGGTCGAGGCTCCCCGTCGAAGGAACGACCCGCCATTCCCTAATCTGGATTCCGTCCTCGGCCAGCCGCCGCCATGGCCCGGAATTGGCCTCGTGGTCCTGGTTGGTAACGATGATCGCCTGCCCCGGCTTGATCCACTTCCGGACCGCCTGCGCCAGGACATAAGTATTCTGTGTCGTCGATGGGCCGAAGCTAACTTCCTCGGTCGCCACTCCCAGCATCTCGGCCAGCCGCGACCGCGCCTCGTCCATCTCGGCGCCGCCGGCCTGCGATGCGGGATAGGGCGCATAGGGCTGCACCTTGCGCTCGCGATAGAACCGGCCAAGCCGCTCCACCACCGCCCGACAGGGATAGGACCCGCCCGCATTCTCGAAAAAGGCCCAGCCTTCGAGGCTCGGCTCGGCAAAGGCCGGGAACTGCCCGCGCACCCATGCGATATCCATCATCGTCCATCTGTCCTTCATCTGAAACCTTCTGCCGGCAGCAGGAATAGGTCCGTCGGCGCAGGCTGCATCCCCGCGGCCGTCACCATCGCATGCACCTGCCCGCGGTGATGCGTCTGATGGTTGAAAAGGTGCATCACGATCAGCCCGGCCGGGCGCCGCTCCTCGCGCCCCGTCACGCCCGACAGCCACACTAGATCGGCCGCGATGTCCTCGTCCTTCAGCCCGTCGGCCCAGAGCGTGATCGCCCGGTCCGTGAGGACCCGCTCAGCCGCCCAGGCCACCGCGTCAGGCGTCAACGCAACGCTGCCTGCGATCCCGCCGGGAGGCTTTTCCGAACCTGTCAGCCGCGCAAGCCACATCCTGTCGGCCCAGAGGATATGGTTCACGGTGGCAAGGATCGACCCGAAGAAGGCTCCCCGCTCGCGACGCACCTCATCCTCGGACATCGCCGCAACCGTGTCGCGCAGCCCCTCGTTCTGCCAGGCGTTGTAGCGTGCCATCACCCGGCAGTAGTCCGGCGTCACGATCATCGCGTCACCTCCCCCGCGGCACTCCGCTCTGACTGCCAGCCCCGCCCGGCCGCTGCAAGTCCCGCCTGCGCTTGGCCCGGCAGAGAGGCCCGCAAACCCGCCTTTCCGCACCGGGGGCCGGTGAAATTGCCCGTGAACTCCCCCGCCTGCCCTTGAACTGCGAAAATCCGGCCCATAACCTCTTTTGTCACCTGTCCGCCACCACGACACGACTGACCAACAGGAGAACACGGACCATGAAATTCGCCCCCCTTCTCGGCGCTGCGTCGCTTGCTCTCGTCGCAGCCGTGGCCAAGGCCCAGGACGCCGAACTGATCATCCTCGACTATCCCGGCTTCGAGAATCCCGATTTCCACGTCGCCTACACCGAAAAGCACGGCCAAAGTCCGACCTGGTCCTTTTTCGGCGACGAGGAAGAAGCCTTCCAGAAGGTGCGCTCCGGCTTTCAGGCCGATGTCAGCCACATCTGCGGCGGTTCGATCGCGAAATGGACGGAATCAGGGATCATCCAGCCGTGGGATGTCGCGCGTATCGGTGAATTCGCAAATCTTGACGCCAACCTGATCGGCAAGAACATCGACCCCGCCAATCCGATCTATTTCCTCCCGACCGACTGGGGATCGACCGCCATCGCCTACAACCCCGAAAAGGTTCCGGCCGAAGATGTCGCCTCACTGCAGGTCTTCACCAATCCGGCATATGCCGGGCGGATGACCCTCCCCGACAACGTGGACGATGCCTGGGCACTGGCCTATCTCGCCACCGGCGTCTCAGACTGGGCGAACGTCACCGACGAACAGTTCGAAGCCGCCGCAGCCTGGCTGCGCTCTATCCACCCCAATCTGCGCACCTACTGGACCGACCCGGCCGAACTCGCACAGCTCATGTCGACCGGCGAAATCCTCGTGGCCTGGGCCTGGAACGAGACCTACCCCACGCTCAAGGACGAAGGCCGCCCGATCGCCTTCCAGCGCGAGGCGACCGAAGGCTCCTCTGTCTGGCTCTGTGGACTGGTGAACATGACCGATGGGGCAGGTTCCGAGGACAAGGCCTATGACTATGTCAACGCCTTCCTCGATGCGCGCACGACCGTTCCGCTGGTCGCCTCGGGCTGGGGCCATGCCAATGCCGCCGCGATGTCCGCCCAGATCACCGAGGCCGATCTCGAAGCTTCGGGCCTCGGTGCCATCGACGTGCCTGTCTTCGCTCAGGTCTCGGTCTCGAACGAACAGCGCGAACGCCATGCCGAAACTTTCGAGATGATCAAGGCCGGCTTCTGATCATACCCATGGGCCTGCAACTGGGGCGGCCCGCCCGGGCTGCCCCTTTTGTTTTGGTGAATCGTGATGCAGCGGCCACGCAGCCTGCCACACGGCAGGCTGCACAGCATCCCCTTGCGATGCGCGCCGCGGCATCCTATCTTCCCCGTGTCCTTCGGGACTATGGACATAAACGCGCCCGTAATAAGCGGATCGGACCCGGGGGCGGTACCCGGCGGCTCCACCAGACCACCCTCGTTGGGGGCGAATGGGGCCGAAACAGGATCGACGAACGTGTAAAGGGGATTGCTTTGTCCCGGTGAGGTACCACCGTTATCGGTCCGAATTGCATAGTTGCCAACGACAACCGTGCTCCGGCGATGGCTCTGGCTGCGTAAGCAGTCCGGGTATCCCGAAACCAAGTCCTGAGGGTTAGCCCCCTCAGGCGGGGCCCGCAGGAGCCTGGCAACAGAATCCTGC
>JBEIDZ010000232.1:0-5139 GCA_040383215.1 Paracoccaceae bacterium
CGGCTGGCCTACGAGATCGAGATGGGGCGGCTCACGCACCGGGATGTCGATGCCGAGACGCTGGCCAAGTTCCTTGATACCCATGTGCTTCCCGATCCGGACCTCGTGATCCGGACGAGCGGCGAGGCGCGCATTTCGAACTTCCTGCTCTGGCAGTCGGCCTATGCGGAATACGAGTTCGTCGACACACTCTGGCCGGATTTCACCGAGGCCGAGTTCCAGCGGATCGTGCAGGCCTACGGGACGCGCGTGCGCCGGTTCGGGGCTGTCAAGGCCTGAGTATGGCGGCCGATCCGCCAGACCCTGAGCGCTGGGCCGATCTGAACGCACGGGTGGCCTCGGCCGCGGTCATCGTGGCGGTCGGGTCTGCAGCGGTGGTCGCGGGCGGCATATGGTTCCAGATGCTGGCCGTCTTTGTCAGCGCCGTGATGATCTGGGAACTCTGGTCGATGATCGAGCCCAAAGGCCACACGCGGGGCATGATGCTTGCCGCGCTGGTGGCGAGCGTGCTGTCGGGCATGGCGATGACGGGCCCGGGTTGGGAATTCGCGATGTTCCTTGCGGCGCCTGTGATCGGGGCCGCGCTGGCACCCCGCGAACGGATGATCTTCTTCCTCTATGCGCTGGCGATCCAGATTGCGGGCTGGGGGCTCGTGCATTTCCGGATCGACTTCGGGTTTGTCTGGATTCTGTGGATGATCCTTGTCGTGGTCGTGACGGATATCGCGGGCTATTTCGCCGGACGGATCATCGGGGGGCCGAAGTTCTGGCCCCGCATGAGCCCGAAGAAGACATGGTCGGGGACGGTCGCGGGCTGGCTTGCGGCAGTGATCGTGGGGCTTGTCTTTGACCTGCTGTTTGTCCGCATCGGGCCGGAGATCGTCCCTTTGTCCGTCATGGTGAGCATGGCGGGCCAGATGGGCGACATCGCCGAGAGTGCCGTCAAGCGGCGGATGGGGGTCAAGGATGCCTCGGCGCTGATCCCGGGGCACGGAGGATTCTGGGATCGGTTCGACGCGCTGCTTGGTGCCTCGCTCTTCATGATCCTCATGGCTGATGTTTTTGGATTGCGGGGCATTCATCCGTGAGGAGGGTCACGATCCTGGGGGCGACGGGGTCGATCGGGCAGAACACCATCGACCTGATTGCGCGCGCGCCGGGGGAATATGCGGTCGAGGCGCTGACCGGGGCCCGCAATGTCGCGCAGCTTGCGCAGGATGCGATCCGGCTGGGCGCACGGCTGGCGGTGACGAGCGAGCCCGCGCTTTACGGAGAGCTGCGCGAGAGGCTGGCCGGGAGCGGGGTCGAGGCCGCCGCAGGGCCGGAGGCCGTGGCCGAGGCCGCAGCGCGGCCGGCGGACTGGACGATGTCGGCCATCGTGGGGGCGGCGGGGCTTGCACCGGGGATGGAGGTTCTGCGGCGAGGCGGAACGCTGGCCCTGGCCAACAAGGAGACGCTGGTGGCGGCGGGGCCGGTGGTCATGGCCGAGGTGAGGGCGCGGGGCGGGCGGCTTCTGCCGGTCGACAGCGAGCATTCGGCGATCTTCCAGGCGCTGCAGGGCGAGGATGTTGCGCAGGTCGAGAGGGTGATCATCACGGCATCCGGCGGGGCGCTGCGGGACTGGCCCCGGGACCGTTTGGCGCAGGCGACACCGGCGGAGGCCGCGACGCATCCGAACTGGGCGATGGGGCAACGGATCACGATCGATTCGGCGTCGATGTTCAACAAGGCGCTCGAACTGATCGAGACGCGGGAGTATTTCGGCATCGCGCCGGAGCGGATCGAGGTCATCATCCATCCCGAGAGTCTGATCCATGCGATGGTGGGCTTTGCCGACGGCGCACTGATGGCGCATGTCGGGCCGCCCGACATGCGCCATGCGATCGGCTATGCGCTGCACTGGCCGCGGCGGCGGAACCTGCCGGTCGCGCGGCTGGATCTGGCAAAGATCGGGGCGATGACCTTCCGCGCGCCCGATCCGGCGCGGTATCCGGCGCTCGCCCTGGCGCGGCGGGTGATGGAGGAGGGCGGGCTGATGGGGGCGGTCTTCAACGCAGCGAAGGAGCGGGCGCTTGACGCCTTTATCGCGGGAGAGATCGGCTTCATGGACATGGGACAGGTCGTGGAACGCGTGATGAACACAATGTCAGCGACCGATGGGCTGCAAAATGCCGAAATGTCACTAGATAACGTGTTCGAGACAGACCGTCTTGCCCGGGTGCGGGCCGCAGAAACGGTCATGAGCCTGAGGTGACGCGCCCGTGGACCTGACCCAGTTTCTTCCGCAATTCGGAGGTGCGGCCTTCACGGTCGCGGCCTTTGTGCTGGCGATTTCGATCATCGTGGCGATCCACGAATATGGCCATTACATCGTCGGGCGCTGGAGCGGCATTCATGCCGAGGTCTTTTCCCTTGGTTTCGGGCCCGTGCTTTTTTCCCGGAAGGACCGGCGCGGGACGTTGTGGCAGGTGGCGGCCCTGCCGCTTGGCGGTTATGTGAAGTTCCTCGGGGACAGCAATGCCGCGTCTGTCGGTGGCCGGGAGGTCACGGCGGAGGAGAGGCGGCGCACGATGATGGGAGCGCCGCTCTGGGCCAGGGCGGCGACTGTCCTGGCGGGGCCGGTCTTCAACTTCATTCTGTCGCTCGTGATGTTTGCGGCCCTGCTTCTGTGGCAGGGCGTCCCGACCGACCAGCTCAGGATCGCGTCATTGGCCGGATTGCCGCCGGGATTTGCGCTGGACCTGCGGGAAGGCGACGAGGTACTGGCCATCGGGCCGGTTGATGTGACGGACGGAACCGAGGACTTGTCGTCCGAGACCATGCCGCTTGAGCCGGTGATGGACTGGAAGGTGCGGCGGGACGGCACCGAGATGGTCGTGCGGGGTCCCTATCCCTTTGCGCCGATCGCTTCGGGGATCGCGTTAGATTCGGGTGCCCGGGCCGTGGACATGCGGGCAGGGGATGTGATCCTTGCCGTGGACGGACAGCCCGTCTTTGCCTTCGATCAGATTGCCAAGGTCGTGACGGAGGGCGAGGGCCGTCCCGTCAAGTTCGATGTCTGGCGAAACGGAGAGCCGCTGACATTCGTCGTCACGCCGCGCCGGACCGACCTGCCCAACGAGGATGGCGGCTTCGAGACGCGGTGGATCGCCGGGCTGACGGGAGGAATATTCTTTGAGCCGACGGTCGAATCCCCCGGGATCGCCGAGGCGGTCGGGACGGCGGCGATACAGATCAAGGAGATCGTGACAGCGTCGATTTCCGGTCTTTTGCATATCGTCCGGGGGGACATATCGCTTTGCAACCTGTCGGGCCCCGTTGGAATTGCACAGGCTTCGGGCGCGATGGCTGAAAATGGCATTTCGGACTTCCTGCTGTGGGTTGCCGTCCTGTCCACGGCCGTGGGTCTGATGAATCTTTTCCCCATTCCGGTGCTGGACGGGGGGCATCTGGTGTTTCACGCCTGGGAAGGTCTGACGGGACGGCCCCCCTCTGCCACAGCCTTTCGCGTGCTGATGGCGGTCGGCTTGACGGTTATCCTCGGAGTGACGCTTCTGGCCATCCTCAATGACGTTTTCTTGTGCAGTTGACGCTGGCGTGAACCTGCCTTGATCCAGCCACAATTGCATTTTAGCGGAGGGTTAACAGGGTTACGGAGTGGGTCGGATGGATAGTTCGGTCAGGCGGTCCTCGGTCTTGCGCGTCATCATGAACCTGAATTTCGACAGGTTCCTTTATGCGCTGACCCTTGCAGTCGCGCTGGGTTTCGGAGCGTGGCTGGGGTCTGTCATTTTCTCGGGATGACGGCGGTTCGCAGAGCGATTCTGCCTCGACCGGACTCTGGCGGGTTTTGACAACCCGTGTGTAACCCGATACTCCGACTGTCATGCAAGGACTGACCAGACAGCGGGGATGAGTGTGGGACCGAGAGCTACGCCGTCCATTCGTCCGAGGCTTTTGGCACAGACGGCGGTGGCCGCGCTGATCTCGGCCTTATTGCTGTCCGGCGGCCCAGCGGCAGCACAGACCTATGCATTCGAGTCGGTCCAGGTCGGTGGAAACCAAAGGATCGAGTCCGGGACGATCCTGACCTATGCCGGCATCGTGCGCGGGGAACCCGTGACGGCTGGCGAGCTGAATGCAGCGTCCCAGCGCATCCGCGAATCGGGGCTGTTCGAGTCGGTCGAGCTGGTGCCGCAGGGGAATACGCTGATCATCACGGTGACCGAGTTTCCCACGATCAACCGCATCAGTTTCGAGGGGAACCGGCGGGTCAACGATGAACAGCTGGCCGGAGTGATCCGTTCGACGGAGAGGCGGGTTTTCAGCCCTTCGCAGGCCGAGGCTGATGTCGATTCGATCATCGAGGCCTATGTGACCGAGGGCCGGGTCAATGCGCAGGTCACGCCGAAGATCATCCGCCGCGCGGACAATCGTGTGGATCTGGTCTTCGAGATCGCTGAAGGCGGGGTCACGGAAATCGGCCGCATCAGCTTTGTCGGCAACAGGGATTTTTCTGACCGGCGGCTTCGCGGCGTGCTTGAGACCAAGCAGGCGGGTGCGCTGAGTTTCATCATCCGGTCCGATACCTTTGTTGCGGACCGGATTGCGCAGGACCGCCAGCTCCTTGCCGACTTCTACATGTCGCGCGGATATGCGGATTTTGCCGTACAGAGCGTTGACGTGGCCCTGACGCGGGAACGCGATGCCTTTGGCATCACCTTCAATGTCGTGGAAGGGCAGCGCTACAGGATCGGCGAGGTGACGCTGTCGAGCGCGATTCCGGAAGTCGATACGGCGCGGTACAGGGACGCGATCCGGCTTGGGCGGGGTACGGTCTATTCGCCCGTCGCGATCGATAACGAGGTGACACGGCTTGAGGAGCTTGGGTTCGACGAAGGAATTGCGTTTCTTCGCGTGGAGCCCCGGATCACGCGTGACGAGCGCAACGGGCTTCTGAATGTCGAGTTTGCCATCGTCCGCGGACCGCGGGTGTTTGTCGAGCGGATCGACATCGAGGGGAATACAACGACGCTGGACCGTGTGATCCGCAACCAGGTGCAGCAGGTGGAGGGCGATCCGTTCAATCCGCGTGCGATCAGGGCGAGTGCCGATCGCATCCGCGCGCTCGACTTCTTC